>NZ_FMXB01000013.1 GCF_900103415.1 Methanobrevibacter millerae | reverse complement strand
AAACTAACATTCTTAGAAGTCAATTCCTCAATCCTATCATTAAGAACCTTAGCCTCATCATCCTTAGAAGCAACAACCTCATTCAAACTAACATTTTGAGTAGTTAATTGTTCAATTTGGTGTTGGAGTTCTTCTGAATTATTAACTTTAATTAATTCTTCTATTTTATTAGTTAATGAAATTAATGCACTATCTTTTGAAATAATCATTTCATTAAGGTTATTTATTTTAGAATCATGCCGTGACTGAATTTCTTTTATTTTTTTTTCTTTATAAAAGAGTTTTTCAGTCAGATATTTTATTTCTTGCTCTTGATTTAAAAAAGAAAGCGTTGGTTTTGATGAAATAATTTGGAATGGGATGTTTTCATCACAAAAAAATATTAAATTATCCTTGTTTTGAGATAATTTAATAATAAATTCATAAGACTCATTGTTATTTCTAATTTTTAATCCAAATAACTCATTAATTGGTAAATCAAAATTTATAACATCTCTTATGTTAATTTCAATAATCGTGTTTACTAACTCATTCAACATTAAATTCACCCAGCATTATTTTTTTAATTTCCGAAGGGGTTCAGTTAATTTCCAACTATTTGAGTTTAATAATTTTTTATTCGAATCGTTTAATTTTTTATTCAAATCGTTTAATTTTTTATTTGATAGTAACAATTGCTCATTTTGCTTTTTGAGATCAGCAATATTTTCATTCAATTTTCCTTGATTACTATCGAGTAATTTCTTATTAGATTTCTTTAATTCATCATTTTCTTTTTTAATATTGTTTATTTCTTCAATTAATTCGGATTCATGTGATTTAATATCATTAAGTTCTTTCTCAATTTTTTTATCATTATTTGAATCTGACAATTTACTATTTTCCTCTTTAAGTTTTTTATTTTCCCCAGCATTCTTTGTAATAATTTTATTAAATAAACTTATTGTTCTATTTTTAAAGTTATCGTAGTTGAAATGTTTTAAATCATAATTATTTATTTCATTAAGGACTTTAGCATAATGTGATGGATATCTTTCAAGATAGCGAATAATAAAAGTTAATTGGCTAGAATTTATGGTCAAATCCAATAATTTTGCCATTTTTGGATTTTCCAAATTTTCAAACATTTCATCTACTCGTTTCATTACTTCCAATCTCTGGATTATATTAAAATCATATGATAAAGGTTGTCTAGAAACAGAATTACTTACAACAAGCCTATAATAAATTGCATCACAATCATTTCCAACAAAATAATATTCATAATCAAATTTTGAATATAAATTACAGAAGTAATCATGATCGTCTCCACTTTTGAGGTCAGGATTAAATTTAACTTTTTTAATATCCTTTGTTGGCATGACTTTATTTGTTGCTATTAATAAAGCTCCTTGTGAAACAGAATAAGGGTCTATAACTCCCTTTTTACCCTTAAATGATTTAGTGAAATATGTTTCACTTATTTCACCAGTATTTTCATCAATATCATAATAATCCCCAATTACTATACGATTTGGACTGCAATGTTTATAAGCTTCATTTAAATAATTAGGACTAATAAAATCATCCACATCAATAAAAATAACATATTCTCTATTTAATTCATCAATTCCTTTATTTCTAGCTGTTGTGGCACCAGGTTCTGATTCAATTATTTTAATATTAATTTCAGGGTTGTTATTAGAAAAATCATCAATTAAATTTTCAGTATTGTCTCGTTCACCATTAATTACAAAAAGCACTTCAAATAATTCATAATCTAGTGTTTGCTTCTTCATAGAATCTAGAAATTTAAGTACAAATTTTTCGGCCTTATATGTTGGAACCAGCACATCAATACCCTTTTTAAAATTAAATTCAGGTATTTGTTTTTTGAAATAATCAATTTGTGATTTTAAATCATTTTTATGATTTTTTAAATCTTCATTATCCTTGACTAATTTATTATTTTGATTTTTTAAATCTTCATTATCCTTGACTAATTTATTATTTTGATTTTTTAAATTTTTATTTTGATTTTGAAGTGAATTAATTTTAAGTGTGTAATTATGATTTAATATTTCATATTGATTTAATGTTTTATTATAAAATTCTAACTGTTTATCTAAATCTTCTATATCTATTTCGATTAAAGCATTTTTTCCGTCATTTTTGAAATTTTTATCTTTATGAATCATGAAAAGACCTAATTAAATTTATAAATTAAAAAAATATATTAAACACCAATAAGGTATAATGTTATATATATTTAATTAAATATAAATATATAAGTTATTTCAAAACAATGCCAATTTAGTAAGATTTTGATATTTTTCAAGAAAAATCTAAACTAATTACTACCAGTATAAAGTTGAAATAATATTTAATTTCATATTTAATTTTAAGGAGCGATATGACATGCATAAAAATTCACATGCTAAAATGGAATGGTTTAAAAATACTTACTTAAATACTTCAAGCAAATTGGATATTTTAGATGTAGGATCACTAGATACAAAAGGAAACTATAATTATTCAGATATTTTTAATGAAAAAAACTGGACATATACGGGTCTTGATTTTCAAGGAGGAAATAATGTAGATATTATAGTAACAGATATTTACAATTGGTTTGAAGTTGAAGACAATACTTATGATGTTATTATTTCTGGCCAACTTTTTGAACACTTAGAATATTTTTGGCTCACCATGTCCCAAATTGAAAGAGTTTTAAAACCTGGAGGTTATGTCTGCATAATTGCACCATCATCCGGACCTAAACATGGTGGCAATATTCCTAATTGTTATAGGTTTCATGAAGATGGATTAAAAGCAATGGCTAAATATGTTGATTTAGAAGTTATACATACTTCCGTCGATAATAGTGAAAAAGCGAAACCTTGGAATGATGCATGTTTAGTTGCTCATAAAAATAAAGGCACATCAGTAGAAAATACAAGAGAATTAGAACATCGGATTGATAACCTAGAAAACAAATTAGATTCCATATTAGAAGCATTGAAAAAATAGCATAACTTAAAAAACTTTAAATTACTTATTAAAAGACAAATGCGTGTTTTTAAATAGAAAAATGCCATTTTTCTAAAAATTAAACTTGAATTTCGTGATTAAAATTTATTAAATCGAACAATAATTTTATCAAATTTTGCTGCTAAATGAAAAAAACAAAACTTTAAAATTGGGGATGAAAAATGAAATATGATTATTTAATTGTTGGAGCAGGTCTTTTCGGTGCAGTCTTTGCCCATGAAATGACAAAACTTGGTAAGAAATGTCTAATTATAGAAAAAAGGAATCATATTGGTGGAAATGTTTATACTGAGATTATAGAAAATATAAATGTTCACAAATATGGTGCACACATTTTTCATACAAATAATAAAGAAATTTGGGACTATATTAATCAATTTGCTAATTTTAACAGATACACAAACTCACCCATAGCCAATTATAAAGGAGAACTGTATAATTTACCATTTAATATGAATACATTTTATCAAATGTGGGGCGTTAAAACACCTGATGAAGCAAAAAAGATTATTGAAAATCAAAGAGCAGATGCCAAAGTTGAAAATCCAAAAAATCTTGAAGAACAAGCCATATCTCTTGTTGGAAAAGACATTTACGAAAAACTTGTAAAAGGTTATACTGAAAAACAATGGGGTAAAAACTGCAATGAACTTCCTTCATTTATCATAAAAAGATTGCCTGTGAGATTCACATTTGATAACAATTATTTCAATGATTTATATCAAGGAATCCCCATAGGAGGATATACAAAAATCATTGAAAAAATGCTTGAGAATATTGAAGTGAAACTAAATACAGATTTTTTCACAGATAAAGAAAAATGGATAAATTTGGCCGACAAAATTATCTTTACCGGAATGATTGATCAATATTATGATTATTGTTATGGTGAACTGGAGTATAGGGGATTAAATTTTGAATTTGAAACATTAAATCAAGAAAATTATCAGGGAAATGCTGTTATTAATTATACTGATGTTGAAACTCCTTTTACCCGCATAATTGAACATAAACACTTTGAATCATCTGATTCTCCAAAAACCATTATAACAAAAGAATATCCAAAAGCCTGGCATAAAGGTGAAGAAGCATATTATCCAATGAATGATAAAAAAAATTCAGAATTATATGAAAAATATGTTGAACTCTCAAAAAAAGAAGATAAAATCATATTTGGCGGACGTTTAGGAATGTATAAATATTATGATATGTGGCAAGTAATAGATGAAGCATTGAAATTAGTAAAATCTTTGGTGATATAATGAAAATAGCAACTATTTTAGGAACTAGACCAGAAATTATAAAAATGGCTCCGATTATTGATGAAATATCAAAAAGAAACATTAATCAAATTGTTTTACATACTGGTCAACATTATGATAAAGAAATGTCTGATAATTTTTTTAGTGATTTAGAAATTCAAAATCCTGATTATAATATTCATGTTGGCTCTGGAACTCACGGAAAACAAACCGGTTTAATGATGAAAGGAATAGAAGAAGTTTTAATGGATGAAAAACCAGATATTGTTTTAGTTCAAGGAGATACAAATGCCGTCCTAGCCGGTGCCCTCGTAGCATCTAAATTGCATATTGCTATTGGACATGTTGAAGCAGGCCTTAGATCATTTGACATGACAATGCCTGAAGAAGTCAACCGTAGAGCATGCGACGTAACTTCAACAATGTACTTTATACCAACTGAAGAATCAGCAATAAATCTTCTAGCAGAAGGTTTTTCTCATAAAAACTTGATTATTACTGGAAATACTGTTGTTGATGCATGTTTTAGACATTTAGAAATTGCTAAAAAAAGGGGTTTTGAGGAAGAATCAATTAAAAAGCTAAATATTGAAAACATGGAAAATATCTTAACATTAACAATGCATAGAGCCGAAAATGTCGATGATAAACAAAGAATTACCAATATTATTGAAGCTTTAAAAGAACTGAATGATGTAGATATTATTTTCCCAATTCATCCTAGAACCAAAAATACACTTCAAAAATTTGGTTTGTTTGATGAATTGAATAATTTAGAGCATGTTCATATTATAAAACCTTTAGGATATTTAGATTTTCTACTATTAACTTCAAAATCGACTTTAATTTTAACTGATTCTGGTGGTCTTCAAGAAGAAGCAATAACATTAAATGTGCCCGCATTAACATTGAGATATAACACTGAAAGACCAGAAACTGTTACCGCAGGAGGTAATATTCTTGTTGGGTCAGATAAAGAGCGAATTATAAAATATACTCACAAAATATTAAATGATAAAGAGTTTTCAGATAAAATGAAAAATGCAATTAATCCCTATGGTCAAGGCGAATCGGCTAAATTGACCGTGGATGCAATTGAAGATTATTATAAAAAGGGTTTATTGGATATTAAAGCTCCGGAGAATATCATGATTTCATTTAAAAGAGAAATGATGTGCGTTAATGAGAATATTGATGTTAAAACATTTGAAAAAGAAAAAAACGCATTAATTCATATGGTCTTTGATGGAGAAAAAATGAGATTTCCAAGAGAAGATTTGAATTTAAATGGAAAAATAATTAGTATGGACATATTTGAAAGATAAATTTAATTAAAATATTTTTTAAATTTTTTTTTAAATTCATATTTTATAGAATGGTTTTTTGTATTTGAATCTTTCTCACTGTCTAATTTTATTTTTACTTCTTTTTTCATATCATTTAAGTCTATTGAATTAAAGTTTTTCATATTTTCAAAATCTTTATTATTTTTCGAAAGTAGAATTCTATAAACTAAATTTTTATATTCCTCAGTTAAATTTTCAAAAAAATCTTTAAAAAATTCTTCATCTTTAAATAATAATATTAAATCCTCTCGCCATGCATTAAAATACAAATCTTTAAATTCTTTTTTGATATGCCTATATCTAAATTCCCCCATGTGAACTTTTTCATTATATAACCTTACTTTGTGATGCTCAAACTCCCCATGCATTTTGAATTCATCACCAATTAAATTTACGATTGTAATTGAATCTAAATAACGTTGATCTCCAGAAGTTGTTGAAGATGATGAATACCATCTCCGAGTAAATAAAAATTCATTGTAAAAATAGATTCTTTTAGCATTAAACAAAACTCTCCAAAAAAAAACATTATCATCAAAAATTAGGCCTTCAGGAAATTTTGCACCACAATTTAAAACAAATTCTCGATTATATAATTTAGACCATGGAGTTACAGTCATTTTAAACATCACATCATCAGGAATGTCTTTGTATGAAAAAATATTATCTCCAACAACATTAAATAATCCCTGCATACTATACATTTCACTTTCATAAAATTCATTTTCCAGTTCATAGTAGTTTAAAGCTTTAAAAATAAGAAAATCTAAATTTTTTATTTTACACAAATTATAAGTATCCTCTAAAGCATTTAATTTCACAATGTCATCAGAATCCATTAAATATAAATATTCGCCTTTTGCCTTTTGGATTCCAATATTTGTTGCTACTGCATGTCCTTGATTTTCTTGTGATATTATTGTTATCCTATCATCATTTTCGGCATAGTTATTTAAAATTTTTAAAGAATTATCTGTTGAACCATCATTGATACAGATTATTTCAATATCATTTAATGTCTGATAAATTATAGAATTTAGACAATCTTCTAAGTATTTTTCAACATTATACACTGGAATTACAACAGACACCTTGACCATTTAATCACTGTTTTGATATGATTATATATAAATATAATTTCAATCATATATTAAACTAACTTTAATAACTGAGGTAAACTATGGTAGTAGCAAAACGTGATACTGGTAATAAAAAAAGCAAAAAGCTGGTATGTGCATTTAATTTCTTACCTTATAACGATACAAGTAGCAATGTTGCTGCAAAAAGATTATATGAATATGGTGAGGAATTTGATGTTATTCACAATAAAATGCCTTATCCTATTGATGAATATTTCAACAGCATTATTAAAGAACTTATTAATAATGATGTTTTATTAGAGATTCCAATATGGTGGCGATGGGAAAATGCCAAAAAGTTTGTTGTTGAGGGCATGGCAGAAATTGAAAAAATTTGTGAAAAAAATGGAGAATATGAAAAAGTTTATAGTAGGTCTATGCAACCCCATTCCCATTTTTTAGCATTTGCATATAAAGTCAGAAATCCTAAAGTTAAATGGACATGTGAATTTTCAGATCCATTAATGATAAATTCTAAAGGAGAAACAACCTATATTCAAATTGATAAAGAGGATATGGATAAGATTAATGAAATTATAAAAGAAAATGGTTTTCCAGTAGTTGAAGATGAAGATAATTTTATTTTCTACAGTGAATATATTCCATTTTTATTTGCTGATGAAATCCTTTTCACAAATCAAAGTGGAATGGATTTGATGTTAAATACTTTAAAAGTTGAAGAGATTAAAGAGGATATTCGAAAAAAATCAATTATTGCTCCCCACCCAATTCCTCCGAAAGAATGGTACTTTTTAAAAGAATCAGATTATGATAAAATCGAAGATGATAAAGTAAACATCGCATATTTTGGTAAATTCTTTGATTTGAGACATATTTATAATGTTTTTTCTTCATTTTATTCTCTTAATAAAGATTTGCAAGATAAAACTTTAATTCATTTATTTGTTCAAACTCCCGATGAATTCCAAAAAATTATTGATTGCATGCCTATAAAAGATAATATTATAGTAAATGCTTTTGAACCATTATTTGAATTTTTAAACTTAACTACTAAATTCGATTGTTTAATAGTTAATGATTTGAGATCAAAAGGGAATTTTGAAAGAAATCCTTTTGTTCCATCAAAAATTAGTGATTATTTAGGCAGTGGTACTGATATTTGGAGAATTTGTGAATATGGAAGCCAAATGGTTAATATTGAAACAAGATATCTTTCATACATTGATAATATCTTTACAGTACAAGATACATTGCAAAAAATAATTGAAGACAAAATTATTGAAAAGAAAATTGTGTGATTAAAATGAAAATTTGTGTTATTGGTCAAGGTTATATTGGTCTTCCTACTGCAGCATTATTTGCTCTAAACGAGTGTAATGTTGTTGGGGTTGACATAAAAAAAGAAGTAATAGACGATTTGAATAAAGGAATTGTACATATCGAAGAACCCGGAATTTCAGAAGCTATTAATGATGCCATTAAAGAAAAAAGATATGTTGCTCAGTTAGAACCTTCTGAAGCTGATGTTTTTATTATTACAGTCCCAACACCATATAAAATGGAAAATTTAAGTTGTGATTTAAGTTTCGTGATTGAAGCATGCAATTCAATTTTAAAATATGTGAAAAAAGGAAATGTGATAATTGTTGAATCAACTATTGCCCCGGGGTCTATTGAAGAAACCGTGCAACCCATTTTTGAAAATAATGGATTTGAAATTGGTGAAGATTTATTCCTTGCACATTGCCCGGAAAGAGTACTTCCTGGGAGAATCATGTATGAACTTATCAATAATGATAGAATCATTGGTGGTGTAACACCGAAATGTACTGAAAAAGCAGCTGAAGCTTATGGAATTTTTGTTAAAGGAGAATTGATGAAAACAGAAGCCAAAACAGCAGAATTATCTAAATGTATGGAGAATACCTTTAGAGACATTAATATTGCGCTTGCAAATGAACTTGCAAAAATTTGCGCCGAAATAGATGTGAATGCACTCGATGTTATTAAACTTGCGAATAAACATCCTCGTGTAAATATTTTAAATCCGGGACCTGGCGTTGGTGGACACTGCCTTGCAATTGACCCATATTTTATTTATGCAAAAGCTCCCGAAACTGCAAAAATAATTAAATTAGCTAGAGATACTAATAAAAGTATGCCGAATTTTGTAACTAAATATGTTGAAAAAATTATTGAAAAGTATGATGATGAAAACTCAAAAATTGCAATTTTAGGAGTTTCTTATAAAGGAAATACTGGAGATACAAGAGAAAGTCCTGCATTTGAAATTATTTCAAACTTGAAACAGAAAGGATATGGCATTGCAATATTTGATCCGCATGTTGAAAATGAGGAATATCAAGACTTTGAAAATGCAATTAACGATGCTTCTTTATGTTTAATTTTAGCGGATCACGACGAATTTAAAGAGTTGGATATAGATATCTTAATTAAACAGATGAAAAATCCAATTATATTTGATACAAAAAATATAGTAAAGGAAGTTGCACAAGAAGAAGTGATTTTATATAATTTGGGAAATCTTTCAAAAATTTAGTATGAATATTTTCCAATATATATTCTATAAAAATTAGTTCTAATTTAATAAGAGAGAATATTTTAAAAAAAAGTAAACCCTCCCCCTTAAGTTGAATAATGAAAATAATACGAAAAATATTTTAACTTATTTTTTCATATTATATATAAGGTTAAAAAATTATATTAAAGTAGTTGATAATAGTGGATAAGCGTTATTTCGTGATAATTATAATAATAGGCGTTTGTTGTATAAATTTATATATGATTTCAAATGTTTCCGATGTTGTAGGAAGTGCATCTGCAGATGCTGGAAAATATACTTTCACATTACCTAATGGATTTAGTTTATATGAACATACGAATACTGAAGCACAAATTTCTAATCCAGGTTCAAATATTACAATTCGAATTTTTACTAACTTAGGAAAACATGATAATTTTTCAACTAAATATGAAGAAATTGATAATGATAGTAATTTCAAAATATTAAGTAATGGTACTATAAACGATAATGGGATGATTATCCAGTCTTTATTTTACCAAGAAATAGAAAACTCCAACAATCGTTCTACATTTTATTTTACCAAATATGACAATGATTTTAGGATTTTAGCTGTTGGTTTTAACTATGATTCTCAAAGAAATGAAACAATTGATATCGTTACACGGATTATTGATTCGATTAGATTAAATTATAAACTATAATTATGAGGACAGCACTGCACAGAGGATATGGAAATAGCATTATTTTTGTTTATATTATAGAGATATAATTTTAATTTCGTTTAAATAAAATTATTAATCATGACTAGATTTTAAGTAAAATCTAATTAAATTAATCAATCTTTTAATTTTATATTAATTCTTTGTTAATTATTGTCACTTGTATCTAAGGTTTGTTGCATTAGTGTTTTTGATTTGTTGAAGAATATTAAGTTTTTAGTTTTAAATGAATGGGTGAAAAAGTATCCAATCATGAATAATCTGCTTGAGGAATTCTATAAAGTAACATACTCAAAAAATTAAAAAAATCGTAAACCCTCAAGAAAAAGAAAATTCTTGAAGATTTAGAAGATTTTGAACAAAAATCAATAATGCATCAATTAAACTCACAAAGTATTTTAAAAAAAATATGTCTGCCAAAACTTATTTTAAAAGACACGGATAATGATTTTTTCAAAAGATTGATTTTATTTATTTAAATCAGATAATATCATATCCAATTTACTTTCTATATTAGAAATCCTATTATCTAATTCAATGAAATCATTAATATATGAATCTGGCTTTTTGGCTACGAGACATGTATCATACCAGGGTTTTGCTTCATCAGCGTGATTAGTTGAAACATGTAAAATTTCAAAATCAACATATCTTGCAAGAGCAGCCATCCCATCTTCATAAAATCTATAACAATCATATTTTAATCCATGCTTTGGTCCACTGCTTGGTGCTATAATACAACAAAAGCCACCAGGTTTTAAAATCCTACTTATTTCAGACATAGTTATCCAAAAAAACTCCAAATGTTCAAATAATTGACCCGAAATAATAACATCATAAGAAGTGTCTTCTATTTCTAAAATATTGTAAATATCATCTACTAAAATATCAACATTATCTCCATCAATAAAATCTAAACCAACATAATTCCAATTAGGTAAATCAAAAATAGACCTATAATTATAATTCTTACCACTAGTATCTAATGATCCAATATCTAAAATATCCAAATCCTTTGAAGAATTTAAATAAATATTTTTAAACCATAACATTTTATCATGAGTAGTTTTATGCACAGTATCATCTCTTAACTTCTTTTAATAAAATATCAATTTTTTTCTCCAAATAATCTAATCTCAAGTCTAAATTATTTTTTGACCCCAATTTTTTACAAATTAAAACACTATCATTCCAAATAGGTGAAACTTGCGTATAATATTCTAATACTTCCATTCCAGCATATTTACCCATAGCATTCATACCTTCTGCCGTGAATCTATAACAATCGTAAGGGTTTCTGTGAACAGGACCCGTACTAGGGGCGATAATACAACAGAAACCTCCGGGTTTAAGAATCCTTTCTATCTCAACAATCGATTTCCAAAAAAATTCCATATGCTCAAAAGCTTGACCCGAAACAACAACATCATAGGATTCATCAGTTATTTCAATCCAATTATAAATATCAGAAACTACCACATCAACATTTGGTCCTTCCCTAATATCCATACCAAAATAATTCCAATTTTCTTCATTAAATAAAAGGCCATAGTTAAATGGTTTTTGATTTGAATCAAATGATCCAATATCCAATATATTCAGAATGGAATTTTTATCTAAATATTGACTTATGAATTTTTCCATCGCTAAAAATGAACTTTGATGCATGATAAACACATGATTTTAATTAAATTAAGAAAAATATAAATAAGACAAAAGAAATGTCTTATAATTAAGATTAATATATTTAGATAAAACTTAATATAGTTTTCTATATGAATCTAGCAAGGACTGTCAGAGATGTTGTTAATTCCAATAACTAACTATATATATATCTATAAATATAATCATAAATTGTACAAATCAATTACATTAATTTGTATTTAAATAAAAATATGTTTGGTGAAAATATGGGAAAATTCTCTAATTATATTGATAGTCAATTTTTTATAATTGATTCAAATGATTTAAATAATATTCATTCAGAATTATTTGGATTTTCGTTAGTTGATGGAAAAATTTTTTATAATCATAATTTAAATGATGACATAAAATTAGATGGTGAAGGGACTTATATTAGGATATTAAGAAAGAAAAATAGTGTGGAAATCTCTCAAGATTTGAATGGATGTTACGGAATTTTTATGTATACCTATGAAGATAATTTTGTAATCTCAAATTCCTTTTTAAAATTAACAGAATATCTTGTGGATAAATATCCAATATCAATTAATACTGATGTTCTTTTATCATATTTACCTGCGAATTTATGTGCAATACAATATAAAGAAACAATGATTAATGAAATTGAAATAATACCTAGAAATTATATCATTAATATAGATATTCCAACTAAGACTTTAGATTTTAAAATTCTTCCATTAGATGATTCAACCATATCTATTGATTCAATTGAAGGAATTAAATTATTAGATGAATGGTTTTATAAATGGGTATCAATTTTTAGGAGTATTGCATTAGAAACAAATAATTTTGAAGTTGATTTGTCTGGAGGCTTTGATTCAAGAGTAGTTTTAACAGTTTTATTAAATTCCCAGATTAATTTAAATAAAATAAGAGTTTATTCTAAATTCAATCCTGAAAATCCTAGTGAAGATTATGAAATTGCTTCAACCATAGCAAATAAGTTTAATTTTAAATTAAATGGCCCAATTAACAAAAAATTGGTTTGGGTGGATAATATTGAAGATTCAATAAATTTAGCATATTATATTAGATTATGCAACCATAAACATTTTGGTTTTGCTCGAGCAATTTCACAATATCCAGTATATGTAACTGGAGGTTACTGTGGTGAAAGATTAAAAGATTATTACTTATTAACTCCTCAGGAATACACTAAAATGTGTGTTGAAAGAGCTGAAAGGTTTTCAAAAGAATTTAAAGACCCTACACAACGTGTTTTAGATAAATCTTTTTCTAGGTTACAAAAAGAATGGAATATTGAAGATAAAAATTCTAAATATCTAACCCAATTACTTTTAAAAGAAGCTGAAAACAGGAACCATTTTGGAAAAATGTCTGTTGGTTTTTATTTAACAAATCAAATAAGATTGTCCCCATTATGTGATCAAAAATTATATAAATTTAAAAATGAAGGAGACTTATTATTTGCCTTAATATTTACTAGATATTGTCCAGAGTTATTAGATATTAAATTCGATAAAAAGAAATTCATTAAGGAGCATGTTAAAAATAAAGCTAAAGAAATTAATGAAAAATATCCTTTTGAATTGAAAAAATTTGATTATATTGATGGTGCCAATGAAGATTTGAATAAAGATTATATCACTGAAAAACAAACTAAAGTTATTGCTCCTGAAAAATTTGTTGAGGACGTATTTAGATCAGAATCTTTTAAAAATACATTCAATACTTACTTCTCCCCAAATGTATATCAAAAAATTATAGAAGATGTTGAAAATGCAGGATATCAACCATTATCTTTAGTTAATTGCAGTTTTGCAATGTTAAAGATGATAAATTTAGCTAGAATTAACAATGAAATTCTTTCTAATAATCCTATGAAATGGTTAGATAACTTTTTGGAAATAAAAAATTTTTCATCAAATAGTTAATTTATCATAAATGAGATAAACATTAATAAAATATGATTTCAATGTTTTTATCTCATATTTTTACATTTTCTCTTTTTAGGAGAGCTTGAGTCCATTTTTATTATTAGCAATTAATCTAAAATTTACAAATTATTAAGTAAAATATTTTTAATTTCAGTTTTATCAAAAACTATTGGATTATTATCCATTCTCCCACCAGTTGTTGCTTCTTCAACAATAGTAGGAATATCCTCTTTTTTAACTCCAAAATTAGAAAGATGTAGTTTATTTTGTGAAACATCATCCAACCATTCTTTAATATCAATTAAATCATCAGCATCCCATGCATCTAAAAACAAATCTTTTTCTTTAACAAATTCCCAATTTCGTGATAAAACTTCAAATAAGGTTATTGCAGCAGCAAATCCATGATTAATACCAAACATCATCGTTAAAGGATAGGAAATTGAATGGCATGCAGTAGTTCTTGTATTTGAAAATGCTAAACCTGCAAAAAATGATCCCATCAACATTTGTTTTCTATATTCCAAATTATTTAAATCATTTAAAGCTAACGGTAAGTATCTATGTATAATCGATATGGAACAACGAGCAAGAACACGAGTATATACATTTGATGGAACAGACCAATAAGACTCCATTGCATGAGATAAAGCATCCAAACCCGTAGCTAAAGTCATGTCTTCATCCATTGTTAAAGTTAATTCAGGAATTAACCAAGATTCTGTAGGATATAAGAAATCTGCATCAATAGAATATTTTTTACAATCATCAAAATCCCAAATTGTTGCCCATTTTGTACATTCAGAACCTGTTCCAGCAGTTGTTGGTACTGCAATAATTGGAATATGCTTTGTATTATCCAAATAAATTTTATTTTTAATTAAATTTAAGATATCATTTTCTTTAAAATCATATAAAGCAGAAATAGCTTTTGCTAAATCTATTGAACTACCCCCACCAATAGCTATTATTAAATCGGGCTTCTTAATTTTATCTAAAACTTTTTCAAGTAAATGAATATCTGGATTTGAAATACTTTCATCAATTACTTGAAAGTTACTAACATCTAATTCAAAAGTATTAATAACTCTTTTAGATCCGATAAACAAGATATTTTCATTAAAATTATTTAATCTATCTTTAAATTGATTTAAATCATAATCAAAAAATTTTATCGGCACATTATAAACCCAATCCATAATATTAGCTCCTTAATTTTTCGATGAAATCCAATTTATTTTCAAGAGGAGTGGTGGTCGGTCTTCCCAAGTCGTTTCTTGATTTCAAATTAACATCAATATTTAAAAAAACCGGACCATTATCTTCAATGAATTTTGGCAAGACATCTTTTAATTCATCGATACTTTTAGCATTATATACCTTATCATATCCGCATGCTAAAATAATCTCATTGATATCTATGTCAGACATTATTGTTGGCAGTCCCCCAACACTTTCATGAGCAGAGTTATTAAACATGACATGATGGAAATTTTTAGGTTTCATAGACCCAATCAATGCCAATGACCCCATATGCATTAGAATGGCTCCATCACCATCAAAACAAAATATTCTTTTGTTAGGATTATTTAAAGCAACACCCAAAGCTATACTTGAGGAATGGCCCATAGATCCAACTGTTAAAAAATCATTTCCATGACCTTGCTTTAATTCTTCACGATACTCAAACAATTCTCTTGAAGACTTGCCTGTAGTGGAAACGACCATATCTTTTTCAGACAAAAAATCAACAATAGTTTGGATAGCCTTTTCTCTGCTTAAAATATTGTTATTTTCTTTTTTAATTTTATATTCTTCGAATGCACCTTTAGAAACAACAACAGCCACACTTTTTCCACAATTTAATTGATTAATAAAATCATTTTCAAATATTTCTTTAAGTTCATCAAAATTAGATTCATTTGAAATAACAGTATATTTAATATCCAGTAAATTTAGTAGATCTAAAGTAATTGCTCCCTGTTTGATATGCTGAGGTTCATCATGAACCCCTGGTTGGCCTCTCCATCCAATTAAATATACAACAGGAATCGAATAAACTTCACTATGAGTCAAAGAAGTAACTGGATTAACAATATTTCCTAATCCGGAATTTTGCAAGTAAACTAAAGGATAATTTCCTGTTGATAAATTATATCCACTAGCAATGGCTAAAGCATTACCTTCATTTGCTGCAATAATATTTTCACAATTTTCTTCAACATAATCTGCAAAAGAGGATAATTGTGAATCTGGAACTCCCGTAAAGAAATCTATGTTAATATTTTTTAAGTATTTGACAAAATCTTCAACATTAATCATCTTAATCACTCGTCAGGAATCAAAGTAAGTATTTCTTTAATTGGCAAACAAATATCATCAACTTCTTTGCAACGTTCATTTTCAAGTATTTTTGTTGCAGTTTCCATCATGGAAGGATAAGCACTCCTAATTAAATGATTTGCATAAATAACTATATTTACTCCTTTTTTAGCGAATTCATCTTCATAAACTTGGTTAAATGATGTTGGGACAACAACTAAAGGTACCTTAGGTGCAAATTCGTTGAACTTTTCACAAAATTCAAATATCTCATCAGGTTCTTTTTCCCTACTATGTATCATGATTCCATCAGCTCCCGCATTAATATATGCTTTAGCACGATTGATTGCATCATCCATACCTTGTTTTAATATTAAACTTTCAATTCTTGCAATAATCATAAATTCATCAGTGATTAAGGCCTTTTTACCTGCTTTTATTTTTTCACAGAAGTTTTCGATTGAATCTTGTGTTTGCTCGACATCAGTACCAAATAGCGAATTTTTCTTTAATCCTATTTTATCCTCAATAATAATTGCTGAAACGCCCATTCTTTCAATTGTTTTAATATTAAAAACAAAATGTTCAATTAATCCTCCAGTATCCCCATCCAAAATAATTGGTTTTGATGAAACTTCCATTATTTCGTTGATTGTATTAATTCTAGAGGTCATGTCTACAAGTTCTATATCGGGTTTTCCTTTAGCAGTACTGTCTGTTAAGCTACTAACCCAAATTGCATCAAAAGAATTAATTTTTTCATCCTTAACGACTTTTGCATTTTCAACAACTAATGCAGAAAGACCATTATGAGCTTCCATTGTACGAACAATAGGTTTAAGCGAAATTAATTTTTTTAATTTACCTCTTCTTGATTCTGGAACAGAACCTGCATTTTTAACTAGGTTATTAATTTGATCAATACTTATATCTTCAGTATATGGAATTTCTATTAATTCTCCATTCCATTCACTTAGTGTGTTTATTACATTTTGTCTGATTTGGCTTTGAACACCTTTTTTCCAATCATCACCATGGAATACATAATCTGGCCTATATTTTTTTAAATTTTCCGTATAATCCAAAGTATATTGCGGAACAACATCTGAAACTCCCTCAATATTTTTAATTATGAAAGTACGTTGTTCATAATCCAATACAGGAAATCTTTTATATGTAGCTACAACTTCGTCAGTTAAAACACCAACAATAAGATTTCCATATTCTGAAGCTTTTTTAATTAAATTAATATGCCCGTGATGCAATATATCTGCACTAATAGCAATATAAACAGTTTTCATTTTAATAACTCCTTCACCCTCTTTAAATCATTTTGATCATCAATTTCTGTACATAAATCCCCCATAATATCTAATGGACGAATAGTAATTTGATTAAGTATAGTATTTAATGCATTTTCTGCATAAACATCAGTTTTTCCCTGCTGGCAGAATTCATGAATTTTATTTTTCCATTCTTTCCAGTCATTTTTTTTTAATTTGTAAAATGGTTGGCAAGCCACAGCATCATCACCAAAATACTTAGTAGAAATATAATTTACTTTATTATCTACAATTTTAGCTTTAAAATCATCTTTAGGTAAATCAATTGATGAATCAATAACAACTGAGGATTCTTTTGCATAGATTATTTTTTCTGCAACATCACTAGAAAATACTAAATCCCCATGTAAGAGAATAATATCCTCATTAATTTCATCAATCAAATCTAAAGATTTAATATAATTAGTTTTATCATAAACAGAATTATGGACAAAAGTAAAATTCAAATTAGAATAATTATTTTTTGAATATTTGATTAAAACATTATTTAAATATCCGGTTGTAATAATAAAATCTTTAGAGTAATTAGATAAAATATTAATAGCTCTTGAAAAAATTGTTTCATCATTATTAATATTGACTAAAGATTTTGGAAGATTTTTAGTTAAATTGCCTAATCTAGAACCCAAACCAGAATTTAATATTATGATTTTCATGTTAATCACTCCAAAAATATGCATTGAATTTTTATTAAAACTCCATCATATAAGTAAATATTTGTGATTAAATTATAAATAATTAATTGTAATAATAAATATTAATTATGGTTTTTAGAAAATTGATATAATTTTAAAGTATAATAGACATTAAAATTTCCATTCTAAAAATAATTAGAACAAATCATTCTTGAAATAATTTACAATAATTACCCTTATGAGTATCTATAAATATTATTTAAAAAAATTATTTATATTCAGTATAAATTTTTAAATCTGTTAAAAAAGTATTTTCATCTTCAACAATTGTAAGTAATTTATTGTAATTATATTTCGTCGTTTCATTAGAATATAAAATTTTATTATTAACTTTAAAAATATGTATATTATCATGATAAGAATATTCTATAATATTATCTTTATTTAATGGAATTTCGGAATTTTTCATCATAGTTTCACCATCTTTTCTTAGCCAAATTCCAAATACTTCATCACTAATTTGTCCAATAAAAATACTATTATTCCAATTAATACCTATCTGGATATAACCTCTACAATTTTTTGATTTGGTTTTATTCAACTGAAATTTTAATGAATAATTTATGGGCAATAATAAATTTAATTTAGTTGAACCAGTATCAAATTTTGATTTAAAATAGACATATTTTCCATAATCATATAACATTTGATTTAATAATTTATTTTCTTCTACCAAATATTTATTTTTATTTTTTAAGAAATCATTCTCTTCAATTAAATTATTAAAAATATCATAATTATATTTATTATTATATAAATGTTGTTTGCAAAAATTTTTAACAATTTTTATTGACTCTGTTACTGATAATGAACTATGGGGTCTTTTTTTTACTTCTTTATAAAAATTTATTTGAAAATTGTTTTCAAAATATTCCAAATCACATATCTCTTTAATGAAGGGTATGCAATGGTTATAAATATCATGCTGTGATAAAATATTAACATAATACGTAATTGGAGGCATATATTTCTCTCTGTTGAATAATTTAATTGTATCTAATCGATAATCAATAAGATTAATAATTTCTTTTTTTGATAAATTTGGAAACTCATCATATAATATTCTAAAAAGATTATTCACATGTGTTTCATGATAATTCATCACATTAAGTTGGGAATTGTTTATAAGAACTTTTGATCCTTTAATTAATGTTCCAAGCCCTACTGAAGTAAATCCGCCCCCAGAACTACCATAAAACAATATATTTTCATGCATAATTCCCTGATTAATAGAAAGTTTTTTTATAATTATTGATAGAGTTTCTAAATACCATTGTTTTTTATCACCAACAAACCATCCTAAACGTATATAATCATCATAAAAGAAAATTGGATCTGCATATGCTATGAAAGATTCTTCAAAATATTTATACCAAGACCATCGATGAAAAAAAGGAGGGGTTTTTAAAATTCCTTTCGAAGTCCTTTCATCTCTTGCATGGGCTCCTGGCCCGCAACAGATTAGATTTTTGTTTTTCGATGAAAATCGAACAATTAAACAATATTTTACATTTTTATAATTAATTTCTAATCCAAAAGGTATATCTAATGGAAATTTATAATCTTCAATTTGATCCATATTTAATTTAATAATATAATCAACTAAGTTTTCCATATTTCATCACTTCTAATGCAATTTTTTGATTTTAAAACATTTTTTCAAGAAATAAATATAATTTGTAATATTTAATCAATAAATTACTAAATCAGTTATTTTAGAATTATTATCAACTATTATATTCAATAAATTATTATATTCATAATTTTTACTTGTAATTTGAAGAACGATTTCATCATCAACTTTTAAAGTATGAGTATTATCTTTATAAGTATATTCAATACCTAAAAATGAATTTGAGGGAATCGGAGTATTATGATAATCAGTTATGCCATTTTTTCTTAACCATATTCCAAATGTATTTCCAGCACCTATTTGTCCAATAAAAATACTATTATTCCAATCAGTTCCTATTTGAATATATCCCCGACAATTTTTTGAAGATTGTCTATTAAAGTTAAATTTTATCACATGATTTTTAGGTATTTCCTGATTAATATTCAAATATCTATCTTGATTCTTACTAAAATAAACTACATTTTTTGAATGCAGAATTTTTGATGAAAATTCATCATTAACTTCTTCAAATCGTTTTAAAAAATTTTTAAAATTCATATTTACATTTTTTTTCTGTTTTAAATCACTTACTCTTCTATGTAATTTAACATTTCTAGGAATATTTTTATAGTCTTTTCCATAGTTTTTTGATGTAATATAATGAGGATTGTTTGGACATGGATATATTTTCCCATGAAACTCAATTTTTTTTAAGGGAAAAAGTTTTTCTGAATCAAAAACTGTGAATTTTCGTGTATTCCCCCAATAAGTTTCAATACATGGAATAAAAAAGTCCTGATATTCATATGATAAATTATAATCATCATAATATTTATTAATTACATCTTTTTTATCCATTCCATTTAAAAGATTTATATGATATTCACATTTAGCATTAAAAAATTCTTTTTCAACATTTTCGGGATAACTACGAATAAAATCAATTGGAAAAACATCAAGCCCCGCATATAATCCTCCATCTTTTTTTATAGATATTTGTGTGAATGCAATAATGCTGTTTTCTTTAATAATTTTTTGTGGAACAACAAAAAGAATATCATCTAAATGATAATATTTAATTTCATCATCAATAACTTCTAAAAATTTTAAACAATCTTTCCTTGTCATGCCAATATCAATATCATCATCCCAAGGAACATAATCTTTATCTCTAACAGCACCCAATAAATTTCCATAATCTAACCACCATTCCAAATCATATTTCATGCAAACATTAGAAATAAAATCTAATAAAGATAAACATAAATCCTGTGTACCTTTAAGTACTCCTTTTGGTTTAAGATTAAAATTTAAGTATAATGTATTTAAAAGAGTGTAATGTGAATCTAAAGTATTTTCATTTTTCTTTTGAACTTTATTGAGATTATTGATTTGATTATTTAATTTTTTTATTTCCTCTTTTAAAAATTTAATATCCTTGTCCATAACTACACCATAAATGTATTTTTGAATTAAAATCTATATTATATTAAGTTTTTTTAAATATATTAAATTTGGGTTTGAGAATTTTTTACATTTTTATATATTAGTCAAAAAAATCTTTAATAGGCACTAAATTATAACAATATTGGGTTTTAATTGGTTTTTTGTGACTGTACTTTCGCGGAAATTTATTGTATCTTCTTTGTTGTTATTTTTTCTTGTTTAAGGCACATTGTTTAATAGTATGTTAATGCATATGAGTTTAGTCTTCCTTCATTTCAATATTTCAATTACCATTCCTTATCCAATACATAATTGTTCTTTAATATCCAAATCATTTTACAAATAGTATTTTGCTGAATTTTCCCCCACATTATTCATTTTATATTTTATTACTCTCAGAATTCTTTCGCTAGTGTAGTGGTTCTGTGTGTTCGTTTGTCTGAAGTCATTTCTAATTAATGAATAAATTTAAATATTGATATCATTATAATAACAATTATAAAAAAAATAAAGATAATAAAGTACCGATAAAACTTAATCATGAATAACATTAATTTGTTGTCCAGAAGAAAATATAATATGATTATATATGAATGTGTCTTAATTCGTTGAATGATTATATTAATTTCTTAAGAGTAAAAAAAATAATAATATTAAGAAGGGGAAAAAATGAAAATAATAAAAGAAGATGAAAAAAATAACAAAATTTTTTATAACTCACCTGAATTAATAAATAGTGAAATTATATTTAATGGAGAAAATAATATTTTAATATGTGAAGAAAATGTTGTTTTAAATGGAAGTACTTTACTTTTTAATGGGAATAACTCAATTGTATACCTTTCTTCAAATTATAATCATTATCAGCTATTTGTTAATATTTTTAATAATTCAGTTTTATTCATTGATGAAAATAATTATTTCAATTCAAAATTATATATGATTTTATCTGAAGAAAAAAGCGTATTTATAGGGAAAGATTGTTTATTTGCTCATGGAATCTGGATTCGTTTAGCAGATCCACATTTAATTTACGATATGGCCACAATGGAAAGAATAAATCTAACTGAAGATGTTTACATAGGGGATCATGTTTGGATAGCTCAAGAAGCATTGATTTTAAGAGGAGCAGAAATAGGATCTGGAAGCATCATTGGTGCAAAAAGTGTTATGAGTGGTAAAAAAATAGAATCTAACTCAAGTTGGGCAGGCAATCCTCCACAACAGATTAAAAGAAACATATTTTTCGACGGTAGGACTGTTCATAGATACACAAAAAAAGAAACAGAAGAATCAATGAATTATACTAGCGATCAATGGATTTATTCAAATATAAATTCTGGAAGTGGATTTGAACAAATAAAAGAGATTACTAGTACCGAAAATATGGATTTAAAAATTAATAAAATTTTAGAATTAAGAAATAATAAAAATAAAAATAGGTTTTATATTTAAATTGAAAACCTATTATGTCTTTTATTTTGAATAAACAATTTTTGCACGAAATCTAATTTTTCATTTACATCAAATCTAGATAATAAACCATCTACTTTTTTAATATCTAATGTTTCACCATCAACAACATCATATAAGAAAACCCTACTACTATATGTATCAAAAGTACGTGAATCTTCCTTTGTGAAGTTTGCAACATAATCCTTTGTGAAAAATACATTTTCTTTTATGAGTTTTGCAGGATTTCCTTGATAAATACTATTAGATTTTAATATTGAATTAGATGCAATATAAGAATTATTTTCAATAACAGAACCAGAACCTATAATAACGCCTTTATCAACATAAATTTGGTGGCCTAACCAGACATGATCCCCGATAATAACGCTTGAACCTTTATTAAATCTAGCTTTGCTTTCTTCATCATAAATAATATGTGCATCACCCGTTCGGATATTAGTATTGCTTCCAATACTGCAATCTTCACCAATTATTAAATTCTGATGTTCCTGTACATTAAGATTGATTGGTGGAATCAAATCATTATTTTTACCTATGTAAATTACTGAATCATGAACTACTTGCATATTTAAAGAATAATTCCCTTTACAACTGGATAAATAAATTAACGAATCGTTTCCCTTAAATACTATATTACAATTAACTAAATTAACATTATTTTCGCAGAACAAAATATTATTTTTACCTGCAAAAGTAATTTTGGAGCGTTCCATTTTAGGATTGCCATTGATTTTATTATCATTTAATGATGAAATTTCATCTCTATTACTTACAGTTTCCATAATATCACATTTATAGATTTATCAAATATCATTTATAATTTTTATTAATATGGCCTGCATTCCAAAACGGTATCCGCAAAGAATGTCCATGGCCTTTCTTTTGATATTTTAAAATTATAACCCAAATCTAATTTTTCAATCCAAGGCTTGATTTCAAAAAAATCACTAGGATTATGGTAAATACTTAAAATTAATAGAGGTTTTTGTGATTTAATAGTTTCAATAGCACCTTTTAGCAATCTCTGTTCAGTACCTTCAACATCGACTTTAATAAAACCCACATTTAGATTATTTTCTTCAACATATTTATCAATGGTCAGTGTTTCAACAGTGAATGATTTATCATAACGCCTAAAACTTTCATCTGAAGTTATTCCCTGAACATTATCCCCTGAAAGATATATTTTTTCCTCACCATTTTTATCGCTTAAAGAAGCTTTTACCGGGACAATATTTTTAACATCATTAAGTTTAATATTTTCAAGCATCTTATTAAATGATTCTTCAAATGGCTCAAAAGCATGAACATTAGATATCGTTAATTTAGTAAACGCCAATGATGAATCGCCAATATAAGCACCGGCATCGATGATATCTTTATTTCCAATATATTGCAAATCTTCACCTGTTAAAAAATCATACATAAAGCAATGTTTATTATAGCTTTGATCTGTGAATTTAAAACCGCAAATTTCATTACCTGAAACATTTTTATTTGAAAATTCAATATACTCATCCTGGAGTTTTAATTCTTCATCAGTGAAAAACGTATCAGTATAATTAATTAAATAGGTAGCATTAGCTCTTAAATATAATTGAATAGCTTGTTTTCTAGAATCTTCTGGAAGATTTTTTAAAAAATCATTAAATTTTAATGGGAAATCTTCACGAAATGAATAATTATAAAAACTCCTATTACAAAAACTAGCTGCAAGAGATTCTAAACGCTTTAAATTAGAAAAATATTTATATTCTTCATTTAACTTGTTGTATTCATCTTTTAATTTAGAATTTTCTTTTGAAATAGCTTCATATTTTTGTTTGTACTTTTCATATTCTTCTTTGTAAAAATTATAGCTATTACTTTTTGATAAAATTTTATTTTTAAAAGTCATGAATTTCAAATTTCCCATTAACTAATTATTAATAATATTTGTTATTAAAATTATAAAAGTTATTCGCATACCCAATTAATAATAATCGAATTTATTTAATGAAAATACTCCAAATCATCTATAATATTAGTTCATATATCTAAAAATACTAAAAATCAAAAACAAGAAAAAACTTATATTATATATAAACAAAACTAATAATATGACAATTAATAAAGAATATAAAGATATTATTGGTACAATTTTCCTAGCATTGAGCATCGTAATGCTAGGATATATGTTAATATCGCCATTCAATCAAATGATTATTCATATTGATGAATATTTTACACTTAGTGTTCTTCATTTTCCAATAACTGATTTGGCTTATGTTATTTCTCATGATGTCCATCCACCACTTCATTATTTACTTCTAAAAGTAGTTACAGATATTTTAACAATTTTGGGGCTTGAATCCAATAAAATTTTCATATATAAATTAATGTCAATTGTGCCCTATGCAATAATTCTTATTATATCTGCTACAAAAATAAAAAATGAGTATGGATATTTAACTGCAGGTTTATTTGCTTTTTCAATGGCGGTTATGAGTGAATTTTTAGTGTATTATTCAATAATAAGAATGTACAGTTGGGCGATGTTATTTGTAATCTTAACATTTATCTATTTAAAAGATGTTATGGATAAAAATGACACAAAATCTTGGGCGCTGCTTACAATCTTTTCTGTTTTAGCAGCATACACACATTATTTTGCCGCAATTCCAATTGTATGTATTTATGTATGTTTATTTGTTTATCTATTTATGAACGATAAAGAAAAACTTAAATACTGGATAATTTCAGCAATTGCGGGAATAATTTTATTCACCCCATGGCTCATATCTTTAATAAGCCAAGTATCATTTGTTAGTGAAGGATATTGGATTCCGGAGTTAACCATAAAGAATTTAATAGGCTTTTTGGGATATTTTGTTACTTCTTCTAGAAATCTTATTACTTGCATATTCTCAATAGTGATATTTGCTGTTTTCATACTTTATTCACTAAGAAAATTTGGTGATATGGACAGGACAGATAAGTTTTATATATTATGTGGCATTATAGCATATTTCGGGACAATAGTTATCGGAACAAGTGTTTCAATCGTAAGACCAATAATGGTAGATAGATACTTACTACCTTCCGCAGCCGTATTATGGTTTGTGATTTCATTCATAATAGGTAAAATTGATGCTAAAAAGGAATTCATAATTTCGTTTGCATTGGTTTTATTATTGTTGTTGGCAGGAATATCACAAATAAGTTCATCTAATGAATTTTGGGCCACAAATAATATGGATAAAGAAGCATTTTTTGATCAGATAAGTCAAGACAATAATTCAATTGTAATTAATGATGCACGTAACAGAATGTTTTACATGGAGTATTCAAATTGCACAGAAATGTATCTACTTAATCCACCAAGCGAACTCTACGGATATAATCTGAGTGAACTTCATGACACATATGAGTTTAAAGAGATATCGAAAGATGAAATTCCTAAATTGATTGAAGACAATCAAGATAAGAATATCTACATTATAACTAAAAATTCAAAATTCGATAAACATATTAAAACAAAACCTCTTATAGAGACAAAAAATGTTTGTTTCTTAAAAGTTTTGTGATAAAAAACAATACTCTCAAATATAGGTTATAAACCTATATTCTTTTATTTTTAAATTAGATTTAAAACCATTAATTTGCTCATTTTCTTAATACAATAACTATTAGAAAAACATTATTATATTAACAACAGGTTATTTAGGAATATTCAAAATAGGCCCTATTTTAAACAAAGAATATTTAGGAAACTATTGATTAAGTTAATATAAAATTGAAAATGAAAAAAAATAGAAGATACATCAAATAAAAAAAATTTAATTTTTTACTGATGAATCTATTAAATAATGAGCAATATCATCTATTTTAAATGTTTCTTTCCAAGTGAAAAATGTATATGTTTTGTCGCCATATACAAACCAATAATGGCTTGAATTAGTACTGCTAACAGCTTTATAAACAAAAATATCATTAGTTGTGAAATTTGATACAGCAACAGATCTATTTTTCGAATCACATTCATTCACAAAATCTTTAACATGATTGGAAATATTCGTATCATTATAAAAATCAAAATAAATTGAATCTAATCCATTAGTTGTTTTTGGAAATCCTTGTTTAACAAAACCCACATATTTATAACCTTCAGGAAGTTTAAAATTAATTTCACCTACTTGAAGAGACTCTTCTTGATTAAAAATACCTGCATATGTCAAAAATACAAAAGAAAATACAATTATGCAAACAATAATCAAAATTAAAGATTTCTTTTCCATAAAGTCACCTCATATAAATATTATTAATTAACTTCTATTTAAATAATGTGGAGAACATCAATTAAATAATTTAACTGATTTAAAATTTTTTATAAAGGAAAATTTTTGAAAATAGGAAAGAATAGAAATATTAAATAATCTAAAAATAAAAAATTATAATTAAAATCGTATCATATAAATAAATATAACTTTTTTATAAATAGGTGTTTCAATGAAAGAATCAACTTATAGTGATAAAACAAACAATTCAAAAGAGAATATCCTTAAAGAATATATAATAAATCTTGAGTCACTAATTAAAAAAGAAAAAGAAGATAAAACCAGAATAAATAAACAATTAAACAAATACCAATCAATAAATGAAAGATTGGATAAAGAAAATAAAAAAATTGAAAAAAAAATTATTGAAACAGAATCAAAATTAACTAATTTAAAAAAAGATTATGATATTTTATTAAATGAAAGAGATGACCTTAATAAAAAAGTAATAGATAAAACTCAAGAAAATACTGCATTAAACACGAAACTCAATCAGCTTAAAACACAACAACATGAAACAAATATAAAATATGATATGTTAAAATGCTCATACAAAAATCTAAAAGAAAATAATAATACTCTAAAAAATAAAGAAAAAGAAATTTTATCTTCTAAAAGTTGGAAAATTACATCACCCCTAAGGAAAATCAGCAATATGAATAAAAAGAAATAATCATATTAGATAGAAATATTTTTTCCATCAAAAACAATATTCATTTTATTAAATTCTCCATAATCATCAGAACATAAAACATGCACATAATATGTTTGATATAGAAAAATCAAAGATTTAAATTCATCAATAGATAAATCAAAAGACTCATAAAAATATTTTATTTTTTCAAAAAACTCTTCTTTATATTTTTCATCTGTGCCCCTAAGTTTTCTTTCAAAACTAACAAATGAATAATTGATAAATGTCATTTTAAATTCATCCATCAAATTATTTTTCAACAAAAATTCACGAACTTCCATCATTACATTAAACCATGTTGATTCATATTTACCCCAGCGATAAGATGTTTGTAATGACGGCTGGCCTACTTTAATATAATGATAGAAAACATGAGGATAGTATGCAATTTTATTGGCAGACAATATTGTTTTAAAATGAAAAACAACGTCATTATAAATTTTATATGTGGAAAACTTTATATTATTATCCTTTAAAAAGGAAGTTTTGTAAAATTTAGACCAAATTACGCCCAAACTTGGATCCACAACTTTTTCATGAATAAATTTTCTATCAAACACAAAAGAATTATAATCCTGATTAAACTCATCCTCAGAGAAATACTTAAATAACTCTTTTTTATTGTCTTTATGATACCAAATTACATCAAATAGAACCAAATCCACATCCAAGTGTTTTGCATGATTATACAATTTTTCACACATGTCCTTTTCAATCCAATCATCAGAATCTAAGAAAACAATATATTCGCCATTAGCATTTTCAATGCCTTTATTTCTTGCAGCACCAGCACCAAGATTTTCCTGATGAAATATCTTAAATCTTTCATCATTTTTTGAATATTTTTCTAAAAGGTTAATTGAATCATCTGTAGATCCATCATCGATACAAATAATCTCAATATCAGTTAATGTTTGATTAATAGCCGAATCTAAACATTTGACGAAATATTCTCCAGGATTATAAATCGGAATAATAATCGAAACTTTCGGTAAAACCATTTAAACCACATATAAATTATAATTTTTTAATTTCTTCATAAACACGTTTACAATTATTTTTATCTTTAAATTTATAAAAGTTATCGACACGATTTTTATATTCTTCTTTCATTTCACAATCATTTATTATATATTTATCAACAAGGTTGATTAATTCATCTTCATCTGAAATTACTTCTCCAAAACCCATTGTTTCATAATCAAAGAAGGTTTCCTCAAAATGATAGTCATCTGCGTATTGATAATAAATTACTGGCTTTTTGATGTATGCAAAATCAAATGCAACACTTGAATAATCTGTGATTAATAAAGAAGAATTATTGAATAAATCTTGATAACCGCTCGTCTTATCTATATATACATAATCATTTGTATCAAATAAGTTGATGATATCAATAATTTTAGGATGAGGTTTGATTATAATATCATAATCATTGTCTTGTGCCAATTTAATGAATCGTTCATTGTTAAATAATGAATTCATTTTTTGGAAATAAAGTGATTTGATAATTTGTTCATTCTTGAGATGGTCAATACTTCTCCTCCAAGTAGGCATTATCAAAATCTGCTTTTTATCAGAAGCATCAGTCAAATCATCAAATCTTGGAAATCCCAATACTTTTATTACGTCTTTATCATAATTATATTCATATTCTAAAAAGGATTGTGCTTCCATTTCAGAAACCGTGACTAACATGTCTAAATTCTTATCATATTTTCTAAGCCATAATGACACATTATCTTTTGTAATTCCATGCTGCAGGAATATTTTTTTAGAATTAATGAGACCAGAATATAATTTTGAATTTTTCCCCCAAAATGGATTTAAAACAAACTCGTCAGGATGTGATGAAATAATCATATCAGAAAACAAATATAAAATCCTTTGTTTTATTGAATAAAAAGAAATTATATTTTTTAGTGATGAAGATAATCTCTTGAAATCTTTTGAATCTTTAAATAAAGTGAAATATTTATTAATGCCATCATCAATGTTGCTACAATATCTATAAAGATGTTCTGCATTATCATCAGCACTTTCACGACGATCCATGAACATCCAAATCTTTTTATCCTTAAAAAAAGGGAATAGAATCAAATAAATAAATCTGATAAACAATGTGGAAAACCAATTATATGGAATATGTCTTAAAATCACCAATAAAATTCTAATTTCCCATTTAAACATTTTAGAATAAGAGTACTGCATGATAAAAATAGTGTTATTTTTAAAATGAATCATATAGTTATCCCAAACTGCATAATTACTCACTTCAGACAATCGAGCATAATTTAAAAAACTAATCGGAAGCTCAAATGAATCACCAAATTCTTTAGATTTAACTTGAATATTAAACTCATATTCCTCATTAATTGATAAAGGGACTTTAAAATCAAAATTAATATATGATTCAGATATTTTACTTTCTTTTCTATTAAAATAGTTAAAAGTTTTTGATGAAAATATTTCCTCACCATTAGAACTTTTACTAACTAGTATGATATCAACATCAGAACTTTTAAAATAGGATTTTAAAAAACCAGAAATAAACAAATAATTATTTTTAATTTCTATTATGTCCAAATAAAATCTATGAATCGATAATTCGTCTAAAATAACATTATTAGTACACAATACAATATCATCATCCTTTTGAAGAATTTCACTTTCACCATACTTTAATTCATAAATACATTTTCTTATTTTCCAAGGGTCTTTTTTTAAATGACAATCAATAACTTCATCATTGATGTATTTAAATACATAATTAACACCATTATTAAATTCAATTAACTCTTCATCATTTAATACATCAAATCTCTCTTCAGACATCAACATCCATTTGATATCATAAACAATAACATATTGAATGAAATTAGGCACATATCCAACTTTATTAAGTGAATAATCAACCAATTCCTTAAAAAAACCATTCAAACGGCCAAGATAAAAGCGCTTATCCAATTTTGATGTATCAATGGTAGAAGTTTCATCAAAACGTTTTCTATAGCATAAACCCCCATTTTCAACTACACCATAAGCTTTTTTCTCCAATAATAATTTATTAACCATTATTGCATCTTCAGAGCTGATTAAATTAGTATCAAATTGAAAATCATTTAAAACTTCTTTTTTAATAAAAGCAGAATTAGTTGCTAATTGAGGATAATTCCATTGTACATTTAAATCAACTACTTTAGTTTCCTCAAATTTATAATTAAGCGGATGGTCACCGGTTTGTCTTTCAAAAAAATACATTGGAACAGAAACCACATCAATTTCAGAGTAATTTTCTTCAAAAAAATCAAAAACATTAGCTAATGTATCTTCCATTAATTTATCATCAGCATCTAAAAAGTTAACATATTTACCTGCCACATGTTTGATTCCAAAATTTCTTGCAGAAGCCTGACCACCATTTTCTTTATAAAAATATTTAATATTATCCGGATATTTTTCAACATATTCTTTACAAATATCTGAAGTTTTATCAAAACTACCATCATCCACTAATATTATTTCAACATGATTCTTAAAATCAAATTTTTGATTAATTACAGAATCTATAGCTTCCCAAACATAATCTTCTACATTATAACATGCCATTACAATAGAAAAATATATTGAATTAAAATCTTTAGATCCCATAAAATCACCAACATTAATGATTTTTTATCCAATCATAGATTCTTTCAGAGTTTTTACCGTCATGATGTTTGAAAAATGTATCTGCTCGATTTTGATATTCCTCTTCCATAATACAACCATTATTTAAATAAAACTCAATTTTATTAATTAGAATATCTTTTTCTGTGATTACATCACCAAATCCCATAGTTTCATAATCAAAATAATCCTCTTCATAATGATAGTCATCATTTGGCTGATAATAAATGAGCGGTTTTTTCAAATAAGTAAAATCAAAGAATACTGATGAAAAATCAGTTATTAAAAGAGATGATTCAGCAAATAATTTCTGATAAGATACCTCATTAACTATTTTAATTCTTTCATCAATTTCAAATAAATCCAAATATCTCTCATCATCATTAACAAATCGTTCTAATTCGGGATGAGGTTTAAAAACAATCTTAAAACCATATTTTTCCACAACATTAATTAATTTTTCATCATGTAAAAGTTCATTTAATGATTTGAAATAATCAGAACCCATAAAAAGACTTTTAGATCCCCTTAAATTTTTTCTCCACGTTGGAGTTATTAAGATTTGCTTTTTATCATCACTCCAAAGATAATCATGACGAGGAAGACCAAATGCTTTTACGATATCCTCATCATAATTATATCCTTCCTGTAAAAATGATTCTCGCTCGGAATCTGCTGAGGTTAACACTAAACGTACATTTTTATCATATTTGGAAAACCAACTTGATAAATCCTCTTTTGCAACCCCGTGTTGAAGGAAATATGAATCTGGTTTTGTTATGCTTGAATATAAATATATTTCCTCATCATCAGTGAAAAATGGATTAATTGTGGATTGATAAGTATGTGAAGATATAACTTTATCTGCAAAAAGATATTTCATTTTATGTCTAAATGAATCATATTTTAATACTTTTCCCACTTTAGAAACTTTAGAGAAATCTTTACTATCTTTAGATAATGCAAAATATTTATTCACATTATCTTTTTGAGATACTGCATATTTGAAAAGATAAAATGCATTATCATCAGCAGATTCAATTCTATCCATAAATATAAATGTAGGATTCTTTTTATGTTTGCGAGAAACAAATGGGTATGAAATTAAGTATAAAAATCTATAAAATACTGCAGATAAGAAATGATTCTGATGTTCTTTAATTATTCTTGCTAAAACATCACATTCATATTTAATCATCCGAGTATATGAATATGGACGTATTAAAAATTTATTGTCTTCAAATAAAGCCATCATAGAATCTTTAATTAAATAATTACTGGTATTTGAAAAACCTGCATGTTTATTGAAATCCAAATTATGAAAAGCCGTTATCACATTTGATTTACTAAAATCAGTTTTATCACCATTTATATGATATGTTGCTTTAACCTTAATATTAGAAACTTCACCTTCTGAAATAGGGACTTTAATATCAAAAGTATGTCTATACTCCCAAGTAATACCCAAATAAGTTAAATCTTGGCGAGAAGTGTAGTTAACATCTTTTCCACCATAATACTGGTATGTCCCATCCAAAGATTCTTTAACAGCACCAATTGAAACATGATTCGTGTTAAAATGAGAATATAATAATCCCGAAATATTAAAAAATCCATTATGAATTTCCACTATATCTAACCAAATATTATGGTCTTGGAAATCATCTAACCCATAATTTTTGGTCTTTATTAATGCAGTATTTTGAGCAATCTCCGTGTAAATATCATCATTTTTAAGATAAATAAAGAATTGTTTTAATAAACGTATATTAATATTTCTATTATTTACAATAACATCATAATCTATGAAATTAATAACATGATTTAAATAATACCAAAATTCACTTATTTTAGTTTCATTTTCCAAAATATCAACATTTGGTTCTTGTAACATCCACTGTAAATCATATGCCAGCATATATTGAATGAATTCAAGAACTTCACCTTCTTTTTCAAGCGAATAATTTATTAATTCCAAATAATAATATTTTAACTTATCCGTGAAAAATTCCTTTTGAGTGGTTACTAAATCTATTGTAGAAGTTAAATCCTCACGTTTCCTATAATAATAAACAGGTTCTTCTAAAACACCATATTTTTTCTTTTCGAATAAAATCTTATTCACCATTATCGCATCTTCTGAAGACACAACATTTGCAGGGAATTTGTATTTATTAAATAAATTATTCTTAAAAAATACTGCATTACAAGCAAGCTGGGGATTATTGGGTTCTTCGATTAAATCTATAATCCTATCCCCTTCATTAAACCTATAATTTAACATGTGTTGACTATCTTTTCTACCAAAATGCTTTTGGCGAATGGATGCAAAATCAATTTCATTTTCATGCTCTTCTAAAAATGCGAATGCTTTTTCCAAGGCATCTTCGGATAAATAATCATCACTATCCAGGAAGTTTACATACTTACCTTGCACATATTTTAATCCATTATTACGTGCAGTTGCCTGGCCCTGATTTTCTTGAGTTAAAAGAATAATATTATTTGGATATTGCTTTTGGTACTCTGAAAGTATATTATTCGTATTATCCGTACTTCCATCATCTATTAAAATTAATTGAATATTATCTTCAAATCCAATACTTTGATTTATGATTGAATCAATAGCTTCACCAACATAGTCTTCAGTATTATAAATAGCCATTACTACTGAAAATTTATATCCCCTTTTAATGAAAAAAGATCTCTCCTCAAAAGATACTCTTAAATCATCTTTAACAAAATTATTTACATAATCAGAAAAGATACAGTTATGGGTAAAGTTACCATCCAAATATGAAAAAGAAATATTGTCCCAATCAAAATCAGTGTTATCACCATTCTTATGGTAATTTACACGAATCCTTATTTTTGAATCGATTAAATCATCAATAGGGATTTTGATATTAAATGGATAAGCATAACTCCAATCAACAGATAAAAATCTAGTATTTTTATGTTTATCATTTTCAATAAATGCTGCTTTAAATAATTCATATCCACCATTTTTTTCTTTAACGGCGACTATTGAAATATCCTCTATGTCAAAATAACTATTAAATACTGCAGAAATATGTAAATTATCATCATCCAGTTCTATTTTATCATACCAAAATTTATGAATATTTAATTCATCTAATGTATAACCCTCAATTTTAGCTATTACATTGAAATCATGAATTTCATAATCAATATCCCCATATTTAAGATATAATATAAAGTATTTCAATTTTTCATCAACATATTCATTGTCAAAGATTACATCATCATCAATAAACTGTAAAAATTCATTTAAAGTCCTAAAAAAATCACATTTATTTTCTGAAATGTTTAATTCTGGTTGTTTAAGAACAGTTAATAAATCATAGAGTAATGAATATTGAATAAATTTAGGAACATTACCATATTCAGCTAAACATCTTTTTGAAAGATTGATATAATATTTTTTAATACGATATGTGTAACATTTATTATTGAATGAAAATTTTTCTAAAATATTTTCTAAATTCTGTCTTTTTCTATTTAATAAAGGAATAAATCCATAAGTTTTTTTGTTTAATAATAATTTATTTAATAACAATAAATCTTCAGAACATATTAAATTATTTTCAAAATAATAATCATTTATCAACTCATATTTAATAAATGAATATGAAATAGAAATCAAAGGATTGTTAGGAAACCTTTCTAAATTCCCGATAAATGATTCATGAAAATTAAGAGTAGTTTCATCAGTATCATTTAATCTACCAATATAATTTTTGGGAATGAAAACAACATCGATTTCATCAAAATTTTCTTCAAAAAAATCAAAAATATCTTTCAAAGCATTTTCAGATAAATGGCCACCAATATCTAAAAAATTAATGTATTTACCTTCAGCATGTTTTAATCCTAAATTCCGTGCATAAGATATTCCCAAATGATTTTGAAATAATAATGTAATATTATTGGGAAACTTTTCCACATATTCATTAGCAATTTGCATCGAATAATCAGTACTTCCATCATTAACCAGAATTAATTGAATATTTTCTTCAAAGCCTATACTTTGGTTAATTATAGATTCAAGAGATTTTTTTATATAATTTTCAGAATTGCGAAAACATGTAATAATAGAAAATTTATACTTGTGCATTATTATTACCTTAATTCAACTGTATATTTTCTAATTGATCTTTAGTAGCATTAGCTGCTGCTTTTATATAAGCATCACAAACTTCATTTACTTCACCATACATTATTAATTTACCTTCATCAATCCAAATTGCTTTATTACATAAATCTCTTATTTGACCAACAGAATGTGAAACAAGTAAAACTGTAATACCAGAATTTATTAAAGAACGTATTTTATCAGAACTTTTCTTTCTAAATTTAATATCTCCTACAGATAGAATCTCATCCAATATTAAAATATCTGGTTCAACAATAGTTGCAATTGAAAAAGCTAATTTTGCCCTCATACCTGAAGAATATGTTTTAACATGATAATTAATTGCATCCCCTAACTCTGAAAATTCTAATATTTCATCATATCTTTCTTTTAGAAAATCTTCAGAATAACCTAAAAATGCACCATATAAAAATATATTATCTTTCCCAGTATAATTAAAATCAAAACCTGCACCTAATTCAAGTAATGGTGCAATTTTTCCTTTAGTTTCAATAGTACCTCCAGTAGCATCATAAACACCTGCTAAAACTTTAAGAAGAGTACTTTTTCCAGCCGCATTAAAACCAATGACTCCCACACGATCCCCTTTAGGAATTTCAAAAGAAATACCATCCAATGCAGTAACAATTTTAGATTCAGATTTATTTCGTTTAATTGTCCTAATAATTAGTTCTTTTAATGTATCAATTTTATCTTTAGAAACTTTAAATTGCATTGATAAATTTTCAACTTTAATCGCTACTTCACTAGAATAATTTTCAATTAAACCATTTAATGCATCATCCACAGATAACTCATCAGAAACATCATCTTCCACATCAACAACAGATAACTCATCAGAAACATCATCTTCCACATCAACAACAGATAACTCATCAGAAACATCATCTTCCACAGAAATAGAATCATCAAAAGAATCTTCAATAACTAAATCATTATTTAATATAGAAGATTCATCATCGACTAACTCATTTAATGCATCATCAACAGATAACTCACCAGATTTTTCATCTAACACCTTCTGTGTTTCAGTTGGTTCCTCTCCCACAACATTAGTTGCTACATCTTCACCAGTAGCATCTTCCAGCACATAATCCGTACCTTCCTCTGGAATTGGTAACTCTTTTTCAATGTTAATCTCCAATGGTTCATCAAATACTTCATCATCAGTAGGAACTTCCTCATCTTCAACATCAACAACAGATAACTCACCAGAAACATCATCTTCCACAGAAATGAAATCCCCAATATATGATTTTTCATTGTTTTTATTATCAATATTCCCCTCCAACAAAGATTTATTCTCAGAATCATTACTTAAAGCCATGGATTCAACATGGGGATTAAAACTATTTTCAGAAGAAGAATATTTCTCAGACATATTTTGATTAACTCTAAAATATGAATTAATTTCATTATCCAAATTTTTAGAAATTAGTGAATCTTTAGATTTTTCATTTGATTGGGATGAATTAAAATGATTTAAAATTAATTCTAGTTCTTGAAATATTTCTTCTTTTTCATCAGGATTTAAATCTATTTTTCCTTCATTTATAGAATTATAAATAAACAATGCTTCTTCTTTAAACTTTTCATCATCAATATTATTAAAATTAAAATGGTGATTAATAATTTTCTTTCCATCCTGTTTTGAATTAAAATATAATCCATAATTATTATTTTTTTTCATATTAACTCCCCAATTAAAGTTGTAAAACTAATTTTTTCTCATGAATTCTAAATAATAAAAATCCTACACCAAATAACATTACTGAAAATACGGCAAGATACATTAATGACAAAATATCTGGAAATACATGATACATAATAGCATCCCTAAAACATGATATTGCAATATATAAAGGATTTAAAGTAAAAATAGCCTGAACATTAGCAGGTACAATTTCAATTGGATAAAATAAAGCAGAAGCATACATTAATATTAAAGCAAATATGGAATAAAAATGTCCAATATCAGAGAAATATGTGTTTAATACTGCTAAAATTAAACCTACACCAAAAATCATTATGATAAGAAAAATAAATGGAATGATTGAAGCAAACATCATTAAATGGAAATGTTCGCCAGTGACTATCATGACCCCAAATAAAATTATTAATGATATTAAAAAATTTATAAATTCATAACAAATGGATGAAATAGCAAACATATATCTTGGAACAAAAATTTTAGTTAAAATTGATCTATTAGCTCTAATAGATCTCATAGCGCCACCAGTAGCATCTACAAAAAATTGATATATGATTCTGGCTGTTAGAAAATAAACTGGAAAATTACGAATTTCCCGCCTAAACAAAACAGAAAATATCACAGTAAAAATAATCATGATTAATAATGGATTTAAAAAACTCCAAATAATACCTAAAAAAGATTCCTTATATTTTGTAGTGAAATCCCTTTTGACTAATTGCTTTAATAAAAACCATTTTTCATCCCAAGTTTCAAACATATAATACACTCTGTTAAAAGATGGTTAAAAACATTACGAAAAAAAATAGTAAAAAATAGAATTAATTAAAATAAATCTATTTTAATAATTCTGCACCTTTGTCAACAACAACTTTACAAGGAACTGGCAATTTCATACCTGCCCTTTTCAATGCAATCTTTGCTTCTTCAAAGTGTTTTGGCTGAATATCAACTGTGATGATTCTTTGATCTTTTTTAACAATAGCTTCAACACTGATAGGTTTACCGAAAGCGTTTCTCATACCGGATTGAACCCTATCTGCACCTGCGCCGGTTGCCATTGGGTTTTCCCTTACGATTTGGTGAGGGTATACTCTTAACTTAAGGTGATAACCTAACCTTCCGGCTGCCCTTTGCATTAACCTGTTTGAAGCAATACGAGCTGCTTCTAAGGAATTGTGTCTAATTTGAGCTGGCTTTTTAACAGCTAAACTGACTGAAACTGGAAATTCTTCTCTTAAATTACCCATATCGTATTGTACGATTCTTGAATTTGGGGTTTTTCTAATATAATCTCTTCTTGTATAAGCACGAACCATAATAAATTCCTCCGAAATAAAAATTATATAATAAATAGAATATTTAAATATTTCACATTAGTCATTAATAAATGTTTCTTATTTTTCAAAATTTTTCATGAATTTTTCCGATTTCAAAAAATTTAATTAATTATTTAAACTCCTAATCTAAAAATTAGATTAAGGTGAAATAATGAAGAGGAAGTTTAATTTCGCAATATTGATTTTTCTAGTATTTTTTATTTCATTATCCATTGTATCAGCGGCAGATAGCGATAATCAAACAATGCTGTCAACTGAAAAGCAAAGTTTTGGAAATCTTCAAAGCGAAATCTGGTCAGCTGAGAACGGAGAGACGATAGTACTGGAATGTGATTATGAATGGAGCGAAGATGATCCAACAAACGGCATTGCAATCTATTCAACAACCAAAAGTGTGACAATAGACGGCAATGGTCACACGATTGATGCAAAAAATTCAGCAAGGATATTTTTCATTAATGAGGGTGCAGACAACATTGTAATTAAAAATCTGAACTTCATCAATGGAAACTCAAACGGCGGAGGAGCCATCCTCTGGAGAGGAAGCAATGGAATTTTAGAAAACAATCAGTTCATCTCAAATACGGGAAGTGAAATCGGTGGTGCCGTATACTGGGATGCTCCGAACGGAATTATAAGAAACAATCAGTTTAATGGAAATTCCGCCACCAAGCAAAGCGGCGGTGGAATCTATGTCAGCGCCAAGTCAACCAACATTATAATAACAGACAACCAATTCACCAACAACAAGGCAAATACCTGCGGAGGTGGAGTTGGCTGGTCCGGAGCTTACGGAACATTATCCAACAACGTCTTTACAGGAAATACCGTAGGTGAAAGCGGAGGAGCACTCTACTTTGACGGAGCGAACAGCAAAGTTTATGGAAACACATTTTCAAATAATCAGGCAACAGGAAGCGGAGGAGCAATATACCTCAAATGTGACGGTGTTGAATTTTACCAGAACACATTGACCAGCAATTATGCAAATACCGGAGGTGCCATGAGATGGAACGGAAACAAGGGAACTGCAACCAATAACGTTTTCTCAAACAACAGAGCAGGCAACAATGCCGGCGCACTCTTTTGGAACGGCCATGATGCAGTTTTAAAATACAATCAGTTTACAGGAAACACCGCACAGACAACATCTTCAGGAGCTTTAATGCTTAACGGTAACAATTTCCAAGTGATTTCAAATTCATTTACAAGAAATTCAGCCCAGGGATACGGTGGAGCAATCTATACAACAGGAAGCGACAATAAGTTAATCGACAATTCATTTACGCAAAATAGCGCTGCCAAAAACGGGGGAGCATTCTACTTTGACGGACCGAACGGACAGGCAACCAACAATCGCTTTGTAGAAAACAGTGCAAGCGGTGCCGGAGCAATCAGATGGGAAGGAAGCGGTGCTTCAATAACCGGAAACATATTCAGCGGGAACAGAGTTACAAGCGGAAATATCATTTACGGTGACGGATCCGGTGCAACCGTAAGTTCAAACACATTCTATAACAGCAAGGAAAGCGACAATTGCATCAGATGGAACAGCGGCGATGCCCGAATCACAAACAATGTCTACAAACAGGGCACACCTATTGATGACAGCGTTGTAACAATTTCATGTAACGGTTTGGATAAATATTATGGAGGCTCTGAAAGACTGGAAATTGCCGTTTTAGACAAAAACAATGTCGGAATAAGCAATGTTGATGTAATCATTTACATTAATGGAGTTTCCAACACCAGAACAACCGACATTGAAGGAAAAATATCAATGGGAATCAACTTGAATCCCGGACAATACCCGACAAAGATTACTGTAAACAAATATAGTAAAGAAAAAGACGTTAGAGTAAACGTTAAATCAACAATTAGCGGAAACGATGCACAGGGAGAGTATAAAAACACCCAATACAGTGCAAGATTTTTAAATACAAACGGCAATCCCTTGCCTGACAGACAGGTTGAATTCAACATTAACGGCAACCCATACAAATCAACGACCAACAGCAACGGTCTTGCAACATTAAATGTTGATTTGGACTGCGGAAATTATATAATCACTGCAATCAATCCTGTAAACAATGAAAAAATATCAAATAATGTTCAAATTAATCCGATTGCTTCACAAACGACAATAAGCGCAACAACCGGTGCGGATGTGGCTGCCATAAAGGCAAAAATCAACTCAACAACCGCTTCAGGAAAAGTCATTTTCACAAAAGACAATGACAATTACGAAGTAGAAGTCAAAAACGGCGAAGCAAATCTTTACATTTATGACCTTCAGCCTGGAAGGTACTTTGCAAGGGCAACCTACCTTGGAGACAAGAACCACTTGGGATCTGATTCCGAGGACATCATATTCAGCGTCATGGAGTATGAAGAGGTATACCTGCTTACAGATAATCTTACAAAATACTATAAAGGTCCTGAAAGGCTGGAAATGCTCATAATTGATGACAACAAGTCCCCCGTGCCTAATGTTAATATTACTATCATCATTAACGGCCAGAAAATGGTCAGGACAACCAACGATAAGGGAGAAGCTTCAATAGCAGTTAACTTGAACTCCGGAAACTATACTGCAAACATTGTCGCTTCAAAATATAACCTGACGGAAAACGTAACTATCGAAATCAAATCCACAATTGAAGGCTCAGACATTACCAAAATCCACAGAAACGGCACACAATACTATGCCACATTCAGAGACACAAATGGAGATTATCTGGAGGAAGGAACAACAATCAAGTTCAACATAAATGGAGTGTTCTATGAAAGGCAAATCCTTAATGATGAAGGTCTGGCAAGGCTAAACATCAATCTGGATCAGGGAGAATATATCCTAACGGCAATCAATCCTGTAAACAATGAACAGCACTCAAACACAATTACAGTCATTCCAAGAATTGTTAACAACAATGATTTGGTCAAATACTACAGAAACGACTCCCAGTATTACGTTACATTGCTTGACGACAAGGGAAATCCTGTAAAGGCAGGTCAGGAAGTAACATTCAACATAAATGGAGTGTTCTATCAGCGAAAGACCAATGAAGATGGAGTTGCAAGGCTTAACATCAATCTAGCTCCAGGAGATTACGTCATCACGGTAAACTACAAAAACTGCCTTGTTTCAAATAAAATCAAGGTATTACCAGTATTATCTGCCAAAAATGTGAAAATGAACTACAAGGACGGCACCAAATTCATAGTTAAGCTTGTTGACGGTACAGGCAATGCTTATGCCAAACAGAACATTGAATTCAATGTGAATGGAGTGTTCTACATAAGAACAACCAATGAAACAGGATTTGCAAGCCTGAACATTAACCTGATGCCCGGCGAATACATCATAACTTCAACTTATAATGGTGCAAGCATTTCAAATAAAATAATTATTAGCCCATAGATGTTTTTAAAACATCTATTTTTCTCTTTTTTCACTGAACAATATTTAATAAAAATATAACTTTACAATTGAAAATAAATTCTTTTCAAAAAAATAATTCACCAAAAGCACCAAATCAAATGAAAATATATTTAAAATTCAAATCAGATAAATAATAATGGTGAATTATATATGAAAAATAAATATAAATTTATTTCAATTCTATTCATAGTATTTTTCTTATCATTATCATTCGTATCGGCGAGTGATTTTGACAATGAAACTATGAGTGCAGAAAATAACGATATAATTAGTGCAAATCCTAATTCTTTGACTTTTAAGGATTTGCAGCAAACGATTAATGACGCAGGAGAAGGAGCTGTCATCGTATTAAATGAAAGTTATACGAATGACGAATCCAACCCCTACTCATTGACAATCAAGAATAGTCTTACTTTAGACGGTAATGGTAAGACTTTAGACGGAAATTATGTGGGAACAATACTCTATATTAATGCAGACAACGTTACCCTAAAGAATCTGAATTTTATAAACGGTAAGGCCGCCAACAGCGGAGCGATTTCATGGGCAGGAAATTACGGTACCATAAATAACTGTACCTTTGAAAACAATGTTGCTACACAGTATATCAGCGGAGCAATCTACTGGACAGGAGATTACGGCACAATAATAGACTCCAAATTTTCCGCCAATACTGCACCAAGCAGCGGCGGAGCAATCCGTATTGACGGTAACAATTTCCAGATAGCCAACAACAACTTTGAAAATAATCGCGCATATAACATCGGCGGAGGAATGTTGATAATAGGTAATGATAATGCCATTACCGGAAACGATTTCATTTCAAACTACGCAAACAGCAGCGGCGGAGGATTCCGTATAGAAGGAAACAGGTCAATTATTACTGGCAATTATTTCTATAACAATGTTGCTGAAGTAAACCTTGGAGGAGGAATGATTTCACTAGGTAACCATACCTACATCTATAACAACGCTTTCTCAAACAACAGAGCAGGAAGAGACGGCGGAGCAATCGATCTTGAAGGATACGTATTTACTGAAGACTACAGTATTCCTGGAATAAACAATACTGTCATAAACAACAGGTTTTATCTTAATAAAGCAACATACGGTGGTGCAATCAGTATCTACTGTAAGGAAACTCAAATCATCGGTAATGAATTCTATGAAAATTACGCATCAGAACTTGGTGGAGCGCTAAGATGGGCAGGAGGCGATTCCGCAGTTTCAGCAGACATCATCAACAACACATTTGGCAGCAATTCCGCTGATGTCAGTGGAGGAGCAATGTTTGTAGCAGCCAACAAAGCTACCATAAGCGGAAACACATTCAGAAGCCATGTGGCAACCAACAAAAATGAACAAACGGGGGGATCCGGAGGAACAATCACCACTCATGGTTCAGATACCGTAATTATAAATAATGAGTTCATAGACAGTACTGCAGCAAGAAGCGGCGGAGCAATCTATGCTGAAGGAAAAAACGCAATAATCTCCAACAACAAATTCCAAAACACAATTGCGCCAACAACCGGTGGAGCAATATACATGGAAGGAGATTATGCGAATATCATCAATAACGAATTTGATAAAACAGAAATTACAAAAGACAATGCAGGCGCAATACGCTTAATTGGTAATAACGCCAAAATAAGTGAAAATACAATTAAAAACACCAAAGCAAAAGGCAGCGGAGGAGCCATGTATATCGACGGTAATTCAAATACCATCAGCAAAAACACCATCGATAATGCAACAGCCAATGACCAATCCGGAGGAGCAATCACAATCAACGGTAACAACAACAAAATAACTGAAAATTCATTCACTAATACCAAATCAAACCGTATCGGTGGAGCGATTTATTCAAACGGAAACGATACAATCATTTCCAAAAACACTTTCGACAGCAATGAAGTGCTGAACGGTAACGGCGGTGCACTCTACCTGATTGGAAACAAAGCATCAATTGATGATAATGAATTTAAAAACGGAAAAGGAAAATACGGTGGCGCAATCTATTTAAGCGGTTCCAATGCTCAAATCACCAACAATAACTTTACAAAAAACACTGCTGCTACCAGCGGTGGAGCAATAAGCATTGAAGGCACCTCAACAATAAAAAACAATGAGTTCATAGAAAACACGGCTACCTCAAACCTGGGCGGTGCGATAAGTTCAAACGGTGATAAAAGCACTATGAGCGACAATAGCTTCAAGTATAACTTCGCAGAAAAAGGTGGAGCGGCCATTTATACAAAAGGATCTGATGTAACAGCCACAAACAACATTTTCATCAATAACAACGGAAGCAATGCAGTCGGAGGATCTTTAAAATGGGAAGGGGCTAACGCAAAAATAACCAAAAATACATTCAGAGGAAATACCGCCAGAACAGGTACTGCAATGTATGGAAGCGGAAATAGTCCAACCATAACAGAAAATAAATTGATTAACAGTAAATCAGGAGACAACTCCATCAGATGGGATGGAGAAAATCAAAACATCAACAATAACATCTACGAAACCGTAGATCCAACCGTTAAACTTACAATGAACGATGTTACAATAACTTATGGTGATTCAGGCAAACTAACAGCAACATTAGTTGACGGCAGTTCCAAAGCCATAAGCGGAGTTCCAATAACAATCAATTTGAATAACGAAGATTATGCCTCAACAAGTGATTCAAAAGGTCAGGTAACTCTTGATTTAGGAGGCGTTGATGCAAATACGTATACTGCAACCGCAACATTCACAGGAAATGCAGAACATGATATGGCAAGTACAACATCAACCGTGAAAATCAACAAGGCAGCAACCAAAACCGAATTAAACCTAGTTAAGGAATTACATACCTTGGAAGACATAATTATTACTGCAAAAGTTAATGTAACCGAAGGTAACGTTACATTCTCCATTGGAACCGACTCAAGAACAAGAGAAGTGGTTGACGGCACAGCAACATTACGCATCCCAATGGGATTCCTTGCAGGAGAATATACTGTCACTGCACAATATAACGAAGGTACCAACTACCTGGGAAGTTCTGCAAGCGATAAATTCACAGTGCTTATAACTCCAACTTCAATAAACACAACGGACATCACAATTAATGTAGGCGAAAAAGGAGAAGTCGTCTTCACCTTGCTTGATTATAACAACACTCCTCTGGAATATTGGGATATTCAAATTTATTCAATCTATGGGAACTTAAACTTAAGCACCGACGAAGAAGGTAAAGTATATGTTGTAGTTGAAAACCTGGATGTTGGCACATGTGAAATTAAAGCGGTATTCCCTGGTTATGACAGACTCCTTCTCAATTCCACTGCCACTGCAACTGTTACAGTCAAATCAAGTATCGAATCCGAAGACTTGACTGCAGACTATGGAGACGTAACCTATTCAGCCAAATTCTTTGACTCACAGGGAAATCCATTGGCTAAAGGAGAATACGTTTCATTTGCAATCGATAACGATGCATACAGAACACAGGTTGGAGAAAACGGTGTTGCAACAATAGACATTAACAAAAATGCCGGAAACTACACTATTATAATTACAAACACTGTAACCGGCGAAAGAAAAGAAAACAAGCTTAAAATCAATCCTGTGGCAACTGTCACAACATTGACCGGCGCTCAAAACGTGACTGCGGGAACTCAAGTCACTTTAATTGCTGAAGTCAATGCGACTGAAGGTTTAGTGATATTTAATGTCAACGGCCAAAATACGACCGTAAACTTAACGGACGGAAAAGCTACAATGAACTTAACCGACCTGACCAAAGGCAATTACACAGTCACTGCAACTTACAATGACCCTAACGGCAACTATATCACAAGCTCTGCAAGCGCAAGCTTTGAAGTGACCAAAACCGCAACAGTCCTGACTGCCAATGATTTAACTTTATATCTTGGCGGAGAGGGAATCTTGACCATAACATTGACAGACAGCTCATCAAAAGCATTAGTTAGAAAAGACATTAAAATTATCCACAGCGTTATAGTTGATACCCAAGCTACAGACGGCAACGGCCAAGTAAACATGACAATATTTGCTAATGCAATAGATACTTATGCCATATATGCATATTATGAAGGCGACGACGAATACGAGCCATCAAACACAACCGCCACAGTCACTGTCAAAAGCACAATTGAAGCAGATGATTTAACCGCAGACTACAACAACGCAACATTCACCGCCAGATTTGTGGACGTAAACGGTGTTCCACTGCCTAAAGACACACCTGTCGTATTTACAATCGGTGACGACACCTACAATGTAAATGTTGATTCAAACGGTGTTGCAACATTAACGATTGATAAAGATCATGGCGAATACACCATAACAAGCGTCAACACAGTTACCCAGGAAACTGAAGACAACAATATCACAATCAATCAGGTTGCAACTGAAACAATATTAAGCGGTATAAGCGATATTGAAATAGGAAACAACCTCACTGCAGTTGCAAGCGTAAACGCAACTGAAGGAAGTGTAATTTTCAGCATTAACGGTGCAGAAACTGTTGTCAATTTAACTCGCGGTGAAGCAACCTTAGAACTGAATGACTTGGAAGAAGGTCCATACACGGTTACTGCAACATACGTTGATGAAAAGGAAAACTACCTCACAAGCAATGCGAGCACATCATTTAAAGTGACCAAGAAAATTGCAGTACTGACCGCAGATAATGTCACAGCATATTTCGCATCAGACAATAACTTTACCGTAACATTGACTGACAGCAAATCAAAAGGCATAGCCGGAAAAGAAATCACTATTTACACGGATTTCGGAAACATTACAAATACTACAGATGAAAACGGCCAAATAATCCTTCCAATTTACGCTACAGTAGTGGGCGCATTTGAAGTGAACATTACATTCGAAGGCGACGACGAATACGAGGCTGCAAACACAACCGCAACAATCACAATCCTAAATACGATTGAAGCTGATAACGTTACTGCAGACTACAACAACACAATATTTACTGCAAGATTCCTCGACAGTGAAGGAAACCCTCTGCCAAAAGGAACAAACGTAAGTTTCCTCATTGAAAACGATTACTATACAGTAAACGTTACAGAAAACGGAATTGCAACGCTAACGATTGATAAAAACCACGGCACATACACAATAACCAGCGGTAACCCGATTACCGGTGAAACAAAAGAAAACACAATCACAATCAGCCAGGTTGAAACCGAAATCATCTTAAGCGGAATTAAAGACATTTATGTTGGAGACAACCTAACAATCGTTGCAAGTGTGAACACAACTGAAGGAATCGTAGTTTTCAACGTTAACGGCCAAGAAAGTGCAGTTAATTTAACCCGTGGAGAAGCAACCTTAGAACTGAATGATTTAAGTGAAGGCCCATACACTGTTACTGCAACATACAAGGACGCTGATGACAACTACCTTACAAGCTCTGCAAACGCAACCTTTAAAGTAAGCAAAAAAGAAACTGTTCTGACTGCTGAAAACATCACAATCTATTTTGCTGGAAGCAAAAACCTGACAGTAACATTGATTGACAGCGAATCAAAAGGCATAGCCAGAAAAGAAATCAAAATTTGCACTGCTTTCGAAAACATTACCAATACTACAGATGAAAACGGCCAAATAATCCTGCCGATTAATTCTTACACTGTAGGAGTGTTTGAAGTAAACATGACCTTCGAAGGCGACGACGAATACAAACCATCAAACACAACCATAACAATCACAGCCAAAACAACAATCGAATCAGACAACCTGACCGCAGACTACAACAACGCAACGTTCACAGCAAGATTCCTCGACACCGAAGGAAACCCACTGGCAAAAGGAACAAACGTCAGCTTCTACATCGAAAACTATGAATATCCAACAAATATTGGAGAAAACGGAATCGCAACACTAACAATTGACAAAAACCACGGCACATACACAGTACTCATCATAAACGATGTCACTTCAGAATACACCAAAAACACAATTACAATCAATCAGGTTGCAACTGAAACGACCTTAACCGGCGCAAAAGACGTTAACGTTAAAGACAACCTCACATTTATAGCTGAGGTCAATGCTACAGAAGGAAGCGTGATCTTTAACATAAACGGCGACGAAACCACCGTAAACCTGACTGAAGGCAAAGCAACCTTAGAATACGCTGTTCCTAAGGAAGGCACATACACGGTTACAGTCACATACAAGGACGCTAACGAAAACTACCTTGAAAGCTCTGCAAACGCAACCTTTGAAGCAACGAAAAAAGCAACCGTATTGACTGCAGAAAACGTCACGATGTATTATGGCGCAATCAAAAACCTGACCATAACACTGACTGACAGCAAATCAAAAGGCATAGCCGGAAAAGAAATCAATTTCACCACCAGCTCAGGAAATGCCACCGACTTTACAGATGAAAAAGGACAAATAACCAAAGAGGTTTACGGATTTGAAGTGGGCATCTTTGAGGTATTCCTATCCTTTGCGGGAGACGACGAATACGAAGCTTCAAACACGACAATAACCGTTACAATTCTAACAACCCTTGAAGCTGAAGATGTTATTGCAGACTACAACAACGCAACGTTCACAGCCAGATTCCTCGACACAGAAGGAAACCCACGGGCAAAAGGAACAAATGTTTCATTCTTCATTGAAAATGAAGTATTCACAGCATTAGTCGGTGATGACGGAGTTGCAACAGCAGTAATCGATGTAGACCACGGCACATACACAATTAGAAGTTACAACCGTGCTTCAGGCCAAATTGTCAAAAACAACATTACAATCAACCAGGTAGCTACCGAAACGAAATTAGACGGAATAGCTGACTTGAATGCAGGCGACAACCTGACGATTACTGCCAGAGTTAACGCAACTGAAGGCGCCGTCACATTCAAAGTAAACGAAGAGGAATTTACCGTTAACTTAACCGACGGCAAGGCAACCCTTGACTTAATCCGGATTCCTGAAGGTTCATACACAGTTACCACAACATATAAAGACGCTAAGGACAACTACCTCGAAAGCTCTGCAAACGCAACGTTCAAAGTGACCAAAAAGGACAACGCAATTACCGTTGAAACGAATAACATCACGGAAGACGAAGATGCTGTATTCAACGTTACCGCAACCGCTCCAAACGGAAAAGTAACTTTAACAATCAACAATAAAACATACACTGAAAACCTGACTGACGGAAAGGCCACATTCACGGTTTCCAATTTAACCGCTGGAGACTATCCATTCAAGGTTACTTTCGAAGATGATTTCTACTACGCATCAAATTCAACAGAAGGAATCATTAACGTCAAATCAGACAATCTGGTCATTTCAGCACCTGATTTAACCAAATACTTCGGAAGCCCTGACAGGTTCCTAGTTACTGTAACCGATAAGGACGGAAATCCATTGGAAAACATTGCAATCCAGATTGTCCTTAACGGAAAAGCATACAACAGAACAACCAATGCAAGCGGTATTGCAGGCATGAACATCAATCTCGGAAGCGGCAACTACACAGCCGAAGTAATTTACGCAGGAGACGCTGAACACAAATCAGTCAACGTGACTTCAAAAATCACCGTTCTTGCAACGGTATTCGGTGATGACGTAACAAAAATCCAGAAAGGCCCAGAACCTTACTACGCCACTTTCCTCGACAGTAAAGGAAACTACCTCCCGGACGGAACTACAGTTCAGTTCAACATCAACGGAGTACTCTATGACCGTAAGGTATCCGGAAACTTAGGTGTAGCAAGACTGAACCTCAATCTGGAAGCAGGCACATACGTGATTACTGCAATGAACCCAATTACAGGCGAAAATGCGGCAAACAACATTACAATCAAACCTAGACTTGTCAACAACAGTGACGTTACCAAGTTCTACAGAAACGGAACACAGTACTACGTTACAGTTTTAGGCGATGACGGAAAGCCTATCGGTGCTGACGTAACCGTAAAATTCAACATCAACGGAGTCTTTTATGAAAGAAAAACCAATGCATCAGGCGTTGCAAGGCTCAACTTAAACCTTGAACCTGGAAAATACATCATTACTGCAGAGTACAACGGATGCAGAGTGTCAAACGACATTACCGTTCTTCCGGTTCTCTCAGCCAAGGACATTGACATGAGATACAAGGACGGAACCAAATTCAAGGCAACCCTTGTTAACGGCACGGGCGCTCCATATCCTGGTGAAACCGTAACCTTCAACATCAACGGTGTGTTCTATGACAGAGTTACCGACAAAGACGGCATAGCTGCATTAAACATTAACTTAATGCCTGGAAAATACATTATAACATCAAGTTATAATGGCGCAAACATTGCAAACACAGTAACAATAAAACCTTAGATGTATTTTAAATACATCTATTTTTTCTTTTTTTAAAACAAAGCTTTAAATGCATAATTCACCATAATAACCTATTTATTCCCAATATTTTTCACGATTATCCTTTTAAGCATCGTTTATGCATTGAAAAACAGATAATTTAAAAAGTTATATATATCCATTAATTATAAAATTACTTTCATTAAATGCTAAAGTGATTAAACATGACCGAAATTGAATTGATAGCTGGAAAAATAAGTGAAGATGACAATACGACACTTGTAGAAATGAGTGAAGATGAAATCTGGTTTTTAAAACATTTCATAGAAACATACAACCCCAAAAAAATCGTTGAAATAGGAGTGGCATCAGGAGGAAACACTGTCAACCTCCTTAAATGGAAAGATAAAGATACAAAGCTCTTTTCAGTGGACATTTCAACATACTGGTGGAAAGACAATACAAAGCTGACGGGTTTTATGGCCTCAGAACTTGACAACACCGAAAACTGGAAACTGTACAACGGATACGATTACCTGGACGTTTACAAAGAAATCGGAGAAGATATCGACTGCATAATAATCGATACGACCCACGTAATGCCCGGCGAATGTTTAACATTTTTAGCAACTCTGCCTCAGCTTAAGGACGGCTGTGTAGTAATTCTTCACGATATCCACTTAAACATGCTGAGATATTCCAGAAAACAATTCAAGAACATCGATTCAGTGCAGTTCTGTACCGGATTACTGTTCGGATCAGTGCGTTCCAACGAAAAATGGATCTTAAAAACCGACAGCATGTCCAATATCGGAGCATTTATAGTTGACGATACCACCAGAGATCATATCAAAGACCTTTTCCATGCATTATGCACTTCCTGGCACATGTTCCCGGCAGGAATCAACTTCTTTGAATACAAAATGTTCATAAAGGAAAATTACTCTCCGGAATGCTCAAAGATTTTCAATGCCTGTGCCGATTTGCATGCAGGATACTTTGACGTGAACATCCACAAGACATCAGACAGCGCAAGGATAGACCTTCTAAACAACAGAAATAGAGATTCCACAGTTGAAATCCTAAATGCACCCGATGAAGTAGATGTTGATTTTCCAGGCTGGTTTGAATGGAAGGAAGGAAAAGGTGCTGTTTTAAGAACGGAAGCCCAATCATTTGACATCAAATTGAAATGCGTCAACGACGGAGAATTAACCGTTTATCTAAGAGGCCCCGATATCCGCAACATATCAGGAAAGCGCGTACCGAGTTACGTTGACTACACAAATTTCAAGATAAACGGCGATGATATCCTTAATGAAAAGACTACGGTATGCCATGACGATTCATACATATATAAAAAGGACGTAAAAGATGGTGAAATCGTGGATTTATCTTTCAAATGGGAATATCACCTCGCTCCAACAATACCATTCGAATAAGTGATGTTTAGCGAATTGCTAAGCATTATTCCTTTTCTATTTTTTAATATTTTATACCCCATCATTTAGAAATTTCTAAAAATTATATTAACCAATAAATACAAAAACTAAAATCAATGAAAGTCAAATCAAAAACACAATTAAAATTCAAAAGCAGTAAAAAAGCAAAAATCATATACGAAACCCTGGAAGTTGACAATGAAAACTTCCTAAGCTCAAAATTAAGCGAAAACACCATCACATACGAAACCGACAACGATTCCCTCAAGACCACCTTGGCAACAATTGACGATTTGATAGCATGTGAAATTTTAGCCGAAAAAATCACCACCATCAAAAAAGACCATTAAAGACAAACATTATATAACTTGAAACTACAAATATTCTATCATATTAACTGTTTAGAGAGAGTAATATTATGGAATGTTATTATCATCCGAGTAGGGAAAGCACAGATACCTGTGCAATTTGCGGTAAATCCATCTGTAAAGAGTGTGGATTAGAGTTAGCTGGAAACGTGTACTGTAAAGAGTGTCTGGAAAAGATTGTGGGAACTGGAATTGTGCAAGAGAGTGAAAAACCTCAAACGGCTGAAGCTCCTAGAGTTGAAACAGAGAGTGAAGACGACCTTGACATGGCAAGCCTCACAAAGGGAACTCCTGAAGAAGTCCAGGTCTCAAACCAGAAGGTTGCCGACGATTCACCTTACAACATCAAGGACAGCATCCAGTATGAAGGCGGAGTGCAGTCCGCATACGCTGAAGAGAAAGTCATCCCGGAGCGTCCTGTTGAAGACGTAAGACAGGAATTCATCCAACCTGAACCTGTCCAGGAAATAAGGCCAGAATATGTCGAAAGACAACCACAACCACAAAACGACGAGTTCATCTATCCTGATCACTCCTACGAGCCTCCGGAAACCTCAGCAAGGCAGGAACTTGAAGACAAGTACGAAAGATACCTTGACGATTTGTACTTTGATGAGGAACCTGAAGTGCCGCTAAACGAACAGCTGGCACGTGACGAAGCAGAATACGGCTCACTTACAAGAAAGGAATACACTCCAAGGCCTCCGCAGCCGGAACCGCAATACCAAGAACCTGTTCAACAATATCAGGAAGTTCCAAGGCAGGCTCCAGCTCAGCAAAGACCTCTTTCACAGGAAGAAGAAATAGAAAGAAGGGTTCGCGAAGAGCTTGCAAGAAGAGAAAACCCTGGCCTTTATAACCAAAGGGAATCAATCCATAATATTGACTACAAGGATGAAAAAGAGCCTTACGGTGCTGTAGACATTCTTTTAACAATAGTTCTGGTTATAGTCATCATTGTCGTGATTTTCTACATACTATACGTATTTAGGTTAAGCGTTACCTATCCAACATTCTTCGATGCTGTAATGGGACTTAAAAATCCTGGCCAGTTCATAAACGCATTAGCACACTGAGACATTCTCAGTGTTTACTTTCTCTTTAAACAAGCTTAAAACGTCACTGTCTTTATATTTAAGTACCCTGATTTGTGAAGGGTATTTGTCTATAAAGAGTGACACGTCTTCTTTTTTTACAGGATTTTCAAGAACGCTTATAATCCTTTCCTTAAAATGGGTTGAAAAGCCCTGGGGAATTGCATTTAAAACATCACTTAAATCATCAAAGGGCCTTAATGATTCAATCTCAATAGCTAATTTTTCATTAAAAAGATTCAACTTCGATAAATCCAAATTATTCACATTCTCAAGAATGGCTGCCTCATCCCTTTTGCCGAATATGATCTTATCCTTGTTTGAAGATAAAACCTCAACGGTTTTAGAAGGCATCATGTCTGCAACATCATCAAAGTTTCCGCTCATTACAGCCTCACGGATTCGGGTTCCGCTTACGCCTTCAATCCTTTCAACGAAAATGAATTTATCCTTATAGTCAAATCCAATTTTAGATAACGAATTTGAAAATGAGGTTATGACATAATTGTCCTCTTTAAGCTTATCCTTTAAAAGAATCTCGCCGGTGGTTTTATCAACGATTTTATAAGGCTTCGGCGCAATGTGATGGCCCATATTAATCCTATTTAAAATTTCAGTAAAGTTCTCGTCGGGATTGTATCCTCGGGGGATAAAGTCAGTGTTCAATGCCTGAAACATCTTGCACAAACACAGGGAATACTGTCCGGAACCCATAACGCCCATCGGAGGACCTTCAACGACAACGTCAGCGCCTAATGAAACCGCAATTTCAGCCCTTAACTCACGAGGCAATATATAGGGAATGCCCCTACCACTCCTCTCAAATAAACCGGGAACAACAGCTACGAATAATGAATCGGGAACTTTGGCCCTTGCAACCTTCATGCAGTGATAATGGCCGTTGTGCAGCGGATTGTACTCGGTAAAGTCCGCCACCAAATCGATATTGCCAGACCCTTCGGTTTTTTTGACATCAGTGTTTAAATATTCATTAAAAAGATTCATATCCCTTTCAAGAATTTCAGATACGCAAGACATAATAGAAAATATAAAAGTCAAGATATTTAAATAATTACTTATGTATGACTTGCTGATTAAAAACTCAAGGTTAAGCGAAAAAAGCGGCGAATACAACATTGCCGTAGATAACGGAAAGATTGTTGAAATAACAAGGGAAAAGGTTAAGGCAGATAAGACAATTGACATCAAGTCAAATTATTTATTGCCGGGCTTCATCGATCCTCACGTTCACTTCAGGGATCCGGGACTTACCCAAAAGGAAGACTTCAGGACAGGAAGCGAAGCTGCAGCACACGGAGGCTTTACCACTGTAATCGACATGCCAAACACCCTTCCCAAAACAAACACATATAATGCGCTAAAGGAAAAAATGGAAATAGCTTCAAAAAAATCAGCCGTCAACTTTTACCTTCAGGCGGGACACAATGAATTAAGTGAAATGAAAAAAATGATGGAATTGAACCCCATTTCATTTAAGGTTTTCATGGACCTTGAAACGGACGAGTCATTGGCCGAGATTTTCCACAACCTGGGAGTTTTAATGCAGGAAAGCGACTATAACGGCCTTGTTGCAACCCACTGCGAGAAAAGAAGCATTGTGCAGGAAGAAAGTAAAAGACTTGAAGATTCAAATGAGCCAATTGACTATTCTTATGCCAGACCATATACCTCAGAAGATAAATCAGTTAAGCAAACGATTGAGCTTGCAAGGAAAAACAACCTACGTTTACACATTTGCCACTTGTCAAGCAAAAGTGCCCTAAATATTGCACGTCAAAACAATATAAGCTATGAGTTTACACCCCACCATCTGCTCCTTGACAATTCGGCATTCGAAAAGTATGGAACAATGGTAAAAACCAACCCGCCTTTAAGACCCATAGACAAAAGTGTAAGAATTAAAGACATCGATGAAAATTCAATCATCGGAACCGATCATGCGCCCCACACTTTAGAGGATAAACAGAAAGGAGTCTTCACCTCATCACCGGGAATTCCTAACCTTGAAACCGTTGCAAGCCTGCTGTTAACGCAAGTAAATAAAGGAAATCTAAAATTCGAGTTGATTGAAAAGATTTTATCAGCAAACGCCGCCAAAGTATTCGGTTTAAAAAGCAAAGGAGAAATAAAAGTAGGAAACGATGCCGACTTTACCGTCGTTGACTTGAAAAAAACAGGAAAATTCGACATTTCAACGTTTAAAACCAAAGCCGAGTACTCACCCTTTGACGGATGGGAATATGAAGGCGCTCCCGTCATGACGATTGTAAATGGAAACGTCGTTTATGACGATTTATAATCAAAAACAACTAAAAAACCATCACTTTAATTAACCGTCCCTTAAAGAATCAATAATACCATTAAAAAAGAGAAGATTTACATCAAAAATAGCTAAGATTTTTAAAAAAAAGAAAAAGCAATAGGTGTTAATACACCTATTTGTAACATAATGCGTCTTCAGGACATGCTTCGATACATTGACCACAAAGGGTACAGAATCCTGCAATTGGTAATTTAGGATTTTCTGTTTCGTGGAGCATGTCGTAAGGACAGGCACTTATACAGTCACCGCATGCGTCACATTTGGATGGGTTGAATTCTATTCTGTCTCTCATGACAGCTTCGCCGTCAATCGTGATTTCAATAGAGCCCACATTCAATGCGTTGTTGGAACAAACTGATGCACAGGCACCACATCTGATACAGCTGACAAAAGATGGGTCCCCGCCGGTTTCTTCCAATGCAGGACAGAGCATACCTGTTTTGGTTACAACGCGAATAGCTTCAGTTGGACATTTGTTTGCACATGCACCGATGAAGTCACATTTTTCAACGTCACGGCCGATTCCTTCAGCGTCTACAGGTGCGCCTTCACCCCATTCGACTTCAATATCCAATGCGTCAACAGGACAGAGGTTTACACAGAGACTGCATGCTGCACATGCTTCAGGAATCTGAACGGTCAAGTCCTTGCCGACTGGTTTGATGAAGTCACCAGGACAAGCTTCGATACAGGTGTTACATCCGATACACTTGGAAGCAGCGAAATTAAATGATTTGATTTCTTTTTCACGTTTGACCGGTTTTTTCTCGGAGATGAAGATTTTGTTCCAAGGACATGTCTGTGAACATAATCCGCATCTGATACATTTGTCGTCGTCTACGGTAATAGGAGTTCCGTAAGCTTCGAGAGTGATTGCGCCGACCGGACATGGGTCTACACAGGATCCGCATCCTACACAATCAGCGATGTATACAGGACCTTTACCGGAGAGGTCTAAATCGTATTCTTTAGGTTCGACAACGCCTGGAATACCGATTACATCTACCGGACAGATATCAACACATTTCTGACACATTACACAGAAACCTTTTACTTCTTTCAATTTTTCTTCTGTGACAACGAGAGTTTCCTGAGGACAGACTTCTGCACATTTACCGCATGAGTCGCATAAAATTGAGTTGAATACTAATCTTGCTTGCTCGACACCATCAGCAATTTCGTAATCTTCCACTTTCAGCGCTGCGTTAGGGCAGACATCTGCACATTTAGGTTCTCCGCCACAAAGGTCACAGTGAATAATTGTAGTAGGCGTTAATTCAATAGCTGCGGTAGGACATGTGCCTTCACATGCACCACATTTGATACAGCCATCATCGTTAATTATAATCATTTACTAAAACCCCCTTAAATCTAGAATCTTTTAATGAGGTTTCCTTCACTGTCTACAATATTTACTTCAGCTAATCTCATTTGACTATCCATTGTGTGGGTAGCACATGATAAACATGGGTCGTAAGCTCTGATAACCATTTCCATTAAGTTGAAGATGCTGTCATCCACTTCTACACCAGGTTTGATGTAGTCTTTAGCTACTTGGTGAATACCCATTTCCATAGCTGGGTTGTTTTGGATTGTAGCAACAACAATGTTTGCGTAGTTACATAATCCGTTGTCATCAGACTCGTAGTGGTGGATTAAAGTACCACGAGGAGCTTCTACAATACCTACACCTTTACCTTCGGTTCTTTCTAATTCATCAGGGAATTTTTTGCCTGATAAATCTTCTTCGAGTGCTGCAACAGCACATTCAGCTGATGCTAAAAGTTCGATGAGTCTAGCGTAGTTGAATAATAAAGGTGCCTGTGCATAACCGAAAGCATCACGGAATGCTTTGAGAGCTTCTTGTGCTAAAGGTGCTTCTTTAGGCATTTGATCACAGACGTTGATTCTTGATAACGGTGCTACTCTGTAAATACCTTCAGGGTATCCCATGTCTTTGATGTATGGGAATTTCAACCAGGAGTAAGGTTTTACGTGTTCTGCAACGTAATCAGTGTACTCTTCGTTTCTGTATTCAAACATTTCGCTTCCGTCTTTGTCTCTGAATCTGATGTTTCCGTTATATACATCCCAAGTTCCATCAGGTTTTACGGTACCACAGTGTCTTGTGTCGCCGAAGTTACCTAATGAAGCAACTAAGTCGATGTTTTCTTCAAATACAGGAATAGCTAAGTCTAAAGTAGCTTGTGCTAATTCTACGTTTTGTTTTGCTCTTTCAAGCAAGTCTTTTTGAGTGTCAGCGTCAAGTTCGGTTGAGATACCACCAGGGGTGGATGAGGTAGGGTGAATAGGACGTCCGCCTATTTTTCTGACCATTTCTAAACCGTTTCTTCTGATGTTGATTGCTTGAAGCGCAATTTCAGGCATGTCTTTAATGACTTGGAAAACGTTTCTGGTTTTTCTGGTTCCGTTAGGAATGATTAAATCCGGAGCAGCCAGGAAGTAGAAGTGAAGTGCGTGGGAGTGCATGTATGAACCCCAGTTCATGATTTCCCTCATCCTGTAAGCGGTAGGTAAAATTTCGTAATCGTCGAATCCGAAAATCTGGTCGACCGCTTTTGCAGCTGCCAAGTGGTGCTGTACATCACAGATACCACAGATACGAGGTACTAATCTAGGCAATTCTTCTACAGGACGGCCTGTTAAGAATTTTTCAAAACCTCTGAATTCCATAACGTGTAATCTTGTTTCTTCAACATTTCCTGCGTCATCAAGATGGACAGTGATTTTTGCGTGTCCTTCAATACGAGTGACAGGTTCCATAGTAAGTTTAACCATTTTATTCTCCTCCTTTTTGCATTTTCATTGGTACTAATGCTGCAGGTAATGTGTAAGAGTAGAAAGTACCTACAATATCATCCAATTGGTCAGCAACAGTTTCAGGATCTACTGTTTTATCTTCGTTTACACCGTAGTCAGATGCGATAGCACTGATCATTTTAGCACCCTGGTCTAATACTTTTGAGGTAGGTCCGTAACATCCTCTACATGGGACGTTAATGGAAGGACATTCTGCACCACATAAGGATACGGTTGCAGGACCCATACATACGAGACCTTGGGAAATCAGACATAAATCAGGTTCTGGAAGACCTACTTCGAATTGTCTTTTAATGAAGTCCATAGCAAGACCTGCCGGTGGTTTTTCTCTAGGACATACTTCACATAAGTTGGTTGCAGGCAATTCAATTGTTTCGCCGTTTAATAAAGCAAGAACTGCTTCAGCTACAACGTCGGAACGTGGTGGGCATCCTGGAATGATCAAGTCAATGTCCATAGCTTCACCGATTGGCCTTACTCTGCTTTCCAGGTGAGGTACGTCTTCGTGAGGAATGACACCTTCTGGGTTTACAGTAGATACGGAGTTAACATATGCTTCTTGGGTTAAGTCATCAACGGTCCATAAGTTACCGAGACCTGGAATACCACCGTAACATGCGCAAGTTCCGTAAGCAATAACCATGTTAGCTTTTTCGTTTAACATTTCAGCTAATTCTCTGTTTTCGTCGTTTCTTATTCCACCTTCTACGATGATGATGTCCAATTCAGGAACTTCATCGTATTTTGTATCCATGAGTACTGGAGAGAATTCAAATTCTGCTAATTCCATTACGTCAATCAAGGATTCGTGGAAATCTGCAATTGATAAGTGGCAACCGGAACAACCGCCAAACCACATAGTTCCTATTTTTACTTTATCTGCCATATTTAACTCCTCCAATCTATCCTTCAGCGTTTAATTGGTCTTTTAATGGAGCTGGACCTAAGTCTTTAATTCTGTTAACCATCATGTTAACGGATTTAGAGAACTTTTCACCTTCGGATGCGGAAATCCAGTCGTGGTGAACTCTTTCTTTTCCAATTCCCATATCTTCAACCAATTTATAAATTAATCTCATTCTACGATCCAATTTGTAGTTACCAGCGTCATAGTGGCAGTCACCCATGTGACATCCTGCTACAAATACACCGTCAGCACCCTCTTTAAATGCTTTTAAGATAAATTGTGGGTCAATTCTTCCTGAACACATTACACGAATAACTCTGATATTCGGTGGGTATTGCATACGTGCAGTACCTGCTGTGTCCGCTCCTCCATAGGAACACCAGTTGCAACAAAACATTACAATTTTTACATCATCAGCCATAGAGTTTTTCCTCCTCTATCAAATTTTTTTATTGTTTTTTCAGTTCCAAAAAAGACATTCCCTAGATATCTTTTCCGAAACACCAATTTTAGAATTTTTTAAAAAATTTTAAAATCGTTTTTTTAAGGCAAAATGTTTAGGCTTGCCTTAATTTCACAATTTATGTACTTTAATGAGCTAGCTCAGCATAACATTAAATGTACTGATAATATATTACTTATTTATAATTAATATAAAGGTTACTTAGAAAAAAAAGTCAAAAAGTTTATATAGTATGAAACAAGTTTTAAAAAAAGAATTGTAAATGGAATTACATTCCATCTACGCTCATATCAATCATCATTTGGGTTTGAGCTGCCAGTTCATCCGGCAAACCGGTAATGTCCATGTTTAAAAAGCCCCTTACAATCATGGACTCCGCATCCTCTTCTGAGATTCCCCTTGAGGTGAGATAGTTGATTTCGTCTTCTGAAATCTTTCCTACGGCCGCTTCGTGAGACATTTCAAGGTTGGCTGAGCTTGCTTCTAACTCAGGAACAGCGTAAATCATGCTGTCGTCGGATAATACCAATCCGTGACATTCGAGGTGTCCCTTGACTCCGGGAACCGTTCCGGAAAGGTGTCCCCTTGAATAGATTTTGGACTCATCCTGTGAGACTGCCCTTGATATGACCTCGCCCTTTGCGTTAGGAGCGTTTAAAAGTACACGTGATCCCACATCAATAATTGAGTCCTTTTTACCGCCCTGAATTGACTGGAAAATAGCCCTTGAGTTTTTACCGTCACAGTATGCTGTAGGATAGGACTGAATGGTTGAAACCGGACTGGTCAGGATGTAGTTGTTGATGTAGGTTGAATCATCCATCAGTTTAACTCCGGTTCTTGGCCTTACTTCAACCTGCTCTGCCCAGTTGTGAACCATGGTAAAAGTGATTTTTGAATTTGGCTTTAAATACATCTCGGAGACTCCGACGTGCATTGCTGATGCGATATCGTCACCCGTTGCACAGCCTGTGATTAAATGTAATTCAGAGTTTTCCTCTGCAATTATGACATTATGTGCAGTCTGCATTACCGCTTCGTCGCCTATGAACATGCAGGCCTGAACCGGCATTACCTCTTTGGTTCCCGGAAGTGATCTTACAAAGTATCCGCTTACGGTTTCTGTTTCCTTTTCCCTTAATGCGGTTTTGGCAGTGTACTTGTCAGCGTCAGGCTTTACAACCTTCCACAGGTAGTCTTCAAGCCATTTGTACTTGTCCATTGCAACTGCCATTCCCATGACCTCGATGGAGTCGGAAATGGAGTTGTTGGTAAAGACGTTGGTCTGATCTACTTGGAGAAAAGAACCTGAACGGTTATTTTCTTCGGTATCGACACCTACTTTTAAAAGAGTATTTTTGGTCTTTTTGTCAACGTCATCCAAATCATCAAGCAAGTCCAAAGCGTTAACAGCTTCATCTGAGAAGTTTTCAATAGTGACATCTGCCCCGATGGCAGCTTTCTTATTTATAGCCCTTTCGGCATCCTCATAAACATTGCGCACACTCAACACATCCATTAAATCCATTTTTCCTAATATCTTCAAGAATCTCTGTAGGGTTACCTGAACAGGAAATGACGCCGTTCATCAGAACGTGAGCCTTATCGGCACTTACGAAGTTTAAAATATATCCCAGGTGAGTAATTAAAAGTCCGCTTCTTTTCCTGCTTCTCGGAGGCTTGTCCTTGTCTAAAAGAGTTCCGATTTCAGAAGCTAACAATTCTACGTTTTCAATGTCAACGCCTGAGTCCGGCTCGTCAAACATAGTAAAGTCAGGCATCTGTGCCAGAAGCTGTAAAATCTCAGACCTTTTGACTTCCCCTCCTGAAAATCCGAAGTTGACATCTCTGTCTAAAAACTCGTCGCTGAACTTTAATTGCTTTGCAAGTTCCTGCATCCTAGGGTTTAAATCCTCATCCATGTCCTGATGGGATTCGATTTTTAATAAATCCCTTACAGAAACACCCCTTATTGAAGGAGGGGACTGGAAGCTTACGCCGATTCCCAGCTGAACCCTTTCGGCAGTTGTAAGACCGGTAATGTCCTGGCCTTTAAATTTTATGCTTCCCTTTACGACATCGTATTGCGGGAAACCTAGAATAGTTAAGAATAAGGTACTTTTTCCTGCGCCGTTCGGGCCTAGAAGAACATGGGTTTCACCTTCAGCAATTGAAAGGTTAATATCATTTAAAATTCTTTTTCCGCCTACCTCAACGGCTAAATTTTCAATTTCAAGTAACATCATTATCACCAAATCTTTTTAATTAATTTTTATAAATCAAACTATAAATAAGTTAATATAACATTGTTTTATCAATGCTTGAAAAAAATAAGAGTATAACTGAAAGGATTATTCAGTTACGATAATGAACTCGCCGACTTTTTCCACTTTTGCGAAAGGAACAAGCAACAGGTCTCCGTTTCTTTTGGCGCCTTTTACGTGGATATTGCGGTCAGCTTCTACACGGATAGCGATATCAACGATTTTACCGGTTTTTTCGTTGATAATGAGTTCATCCAAAACGCCCAGGATACGTGCGTTGTTGGTTGCCACCTGGTAGTTTCTAATTTCGCTCCATAATTTTTCTTCTCTTTTAGGAATCTGTTTGTTTTCCATTAAATCACCTGATAAAAATATTAAATTTAATTATATATTATCTATATGCATTCATTATATTTAAAAGTATATTTGTCAGCAACACTTGCATCCTGAAGGGTATTGATATTAAATGCCAATTCCTCTTTTTCAATTACGAGCTGCGTCTCATCCTGAATCCTGTCAATGCTTTTAAGGACGTTGACGCCGACGGGAACGAGACCCTGGTATTCGTATTCGTATTTAAGACCCAAATCGTTGAAGACAGTTACCGGTATTAAGGTTGACAATGCCTCCTTTCCGCTTTTAAAATACTGCTTCAGGATGTAGTCGATGCATTCACCTTTGATGAATGGCAAATCGGCGTTTATGAAAAGCAGAATGTCTTCAGTGGATTTTTTTTCGAAACTTTTAAGTATTAAGGACAAATCATTCAGATAGTCGACGCCCGGAGTATCGAGAATTTCATAGTTTAACTTCTTAACGTATTCCTCGGTTTCGGGAGCGTTTGGACTCGTTGCAATAATCGTTTTTTCGATCAATTTAGATGAATTTATATTGTCAAGTACGTATTTAATCAATGGTTTATTGTGTAATTTAAAAAGAGGTTTTTCGACTGGAGTTTCAAGGCGTGTTCCTCTACCTCCAGCCATCACAACAGCATAAATCATGAAAAAACCACTAGGCGAATTTTCCTCCGGCCATTTTCATACGGTCTTTAAGGATGCATCTTCCGCCCTGTTTTCCTCCGATAGGAACTTTTGGAGTACCCATGGAATTCATACATCTGGCCATGATTGCAGAACCTAAAGCGAGACCGTCTTCAACGAAAACTACGCTTTCGAACTTGTCCTGAACGGCTTCTAAAATGAGTTCAGGCTTGCGTCCGGTGATTCCTGCACGTCCTGTAATTCCCAAAGCAGATCCTGGGATGATTACGTTTTCGGCAAATGCAACGTCAAGAACTCTAGTTACGATATTGGTACTTACGTAGTCTAGAGTAGATAATAAGGTACCCAATCCGTCCTCGTCATAGAACTGCTTACCGAGTTCAGTGAGTTCAGGCAGCTTGTCACCGTTGAAACCGACATCACATCCGATTAGAGTGGTTCCGGCATTAGCTGCGGCTTCAGGATTGACCGGAACGGTTCCGAACCTTTCAACGTCCATCGGTACTTTTTGAATGTTGATTAATTTGTGAGCTTCAAGTGCGTTTGCTTCGGCTTTCTTCTTGTCAGCCTTTTTGGCGGCCTTTTCATTATAGATATCAATGGCTGCACCGTTTTTCATGTCAATTTTACCGGTACCACGTGCCAATGCGTCGCTTACAACACCAGCAAGACCTAAAAAGTTTCCGACAGTGTTTGCGTAAGGCTCATTGTCATTGACGATACGGCCTGCGAGTGTTGAACCGAAATCCAGTGAAACGCAAGGGTTTCTGTAGTCGACATCAGTCCATTTTGCACCCAGCTTGATACCTGCAGTAACGAGCTCCCCTTCCATTTCGTTTGCAACGGTTTCCTTACCTTCCGGAGGAACTACACTTACAACAGCACCGTCAAATAATATATTTTCCAGAAGTGAGTGCTTTTGAAGTCTTTCAGGAAGCTGTGAGATGCTCATTGCAGGAGACATCTTACGAGGTGGAATGTCGGCTTCAAGACATCCGTCAGCAAGTGCGATAATTAACTGACCGGCTTCCTCAGCGGTTGCAAAACCTGCGGTTACCCCGGTTGACCTTACGACGAAATCAAGATCCTCATCCTTGTCAACGTTACATTTCTTCAATGCTTCTAAAACAGTATCTCTGATCAGTTCGGTTACGGCCTCTTTAGACAATTCAATGCCCCATACAGTCTTACCGAAAACATCTTCATTTGCCTTTGGCTTTCTGATGTCACGTGTCATCTTGACCGTTTTATTTAAAAGATAGGACTCGCTCGTATTCAGATTGGTGGCCATTACAATACATTTGGTTGTAGTGTTACCCAGTTCAACTGAAGCAGTTACATAAAAAACATCAGGCTTTTTTACAGCTCCGGGAGCTGCAGGACCTGCCCTCTGCGCCCTCAACATATCCAGGTTTCCCTCTTTGGAATGGGCAATGATAGGCTTTGGACCTTTGCTAAAAATTTTACTTAAAAAAGACATTATTCAACCTCTCCAAAATTTAAAGTTAAATAATAATCTATTGTTAAGATAATATAAATCTTGTTAAAAAAAGTTAGAAAAAAATAAAAAAAGTGGATTAGATGATAAGAATCATCTAACCGGGACCCTATATATCTATAATAATTTGTTAATTGGGTGGTCTTCGACAGGTTCGGTACCGATATCTTTTGCTGCTTCAGCAATCATGATATCTGCCATACCACATGCTGGGAATGCGATTCTTGCGTTTTCGATAGGTCCGAAAAGAACGAAGTCTCCACCAGCCATTTGCTGAACAATGTTTGAACCGATATCACAAACAGGCCATGCTTCTTTGTGTTCTTTTTTGTATCCTCTTAACCAGTCCCATGCAGATGGAACGTTGTGAATACCGGATCCTACTGGGTAACCCCATTTAGCTTTTACAGCGAAGGAGGTCCTTACTGCAGGTCCTGCACCTTGACCTAATGGAGTAACTGCTACGTCCATCCATGGTTTGGTGATTCCACATTCGTCAGCCATTTCGAGAATACCTTGGTCGATTACAGATCCACCGGTTTCCCAGATTTCGATTTTTCCTTCTACACCAGGAGTCATTGGGTTGAATCCTAAGAGAATGGATGCGTCGATGTCGGAGTTTTTAACTGCTTCAATTTCACCAGGTTCTGCAGCCATACTTAAAGAGTTGTATACAGCCCTTTCAGCTAATCCGACTTCCTGTACGTATTCTACACCTGCGATTTTTGCTGCAGCTGCAGTTGAGTCGATAAGGAAAGGTTTGTCACAGTTGTCCCCTACGAATTCCAGGTATTTTACCATAGCTTCTGCGGTAGCACCGAATGTTTGTACAACACAAGGGTTTCCTGTTACGTCAGACATTTCCTCCATGGTTTTAATTCTTTCATCAGCAGCGTCTTTATCAAAAGTACCTGCTTTTTCATCACTAATAATTTTGTGTCCGCCGTAAAAGATAGTTCCTGCTAAAACGGTAGGGTATTCACCAGGTTGTCCTCCCATTTTTACTCCAGCAATATCTACGACGAGTTGTTCTTTATCAAATCTTAACATGTTATAATCCTCCTATAAAAGACCAGCCAGTAATGTTTGAAACATTGCTATGGCACCAAATTTTATAGATACTATCAATATAAATAATCCAAGTATAATACCGTATAATATTCCAACGTCCCTTCCGCTTTGTTGGCCTAAACGTTGGTAATATTCACCTACTGTGAAATCAACTTTTTCTTCAGCAGCATCTAATTTTGCGAGTAAAGGGTTGAAATCATCAGGAGATACCATTACTTGAGGTACTGAATTTTCTTCGTCACTCATTTAAAACACCTCTATAATCCACAAAACATTGCAATGTAAGGTATAACTACGACTAAAAGGAGTGCAATGCAAATTCCTAAAGCAATTCCTTTTACTCTGGTTGCAAGTAATCCTGCGAAGAGTTTACCTTCTCTTGCGATCAGTTTTGAACTGTATTCAGCATCATCGGAAGCATTTCTAATTCCACTTACAATAGGTTTGTTTGAAATTTCTACCATAATTAATACCTCCTTATATCAAGAATAAAAATCCAATCACTAAAGTGAAGATTAAACCGATCATTATACCTTGGACTTTACCAGCGTAATTTCCGGCCATGTTCCTTTGAACAGCACCGACCATTGCGATTTTGGTATTGATATTTCTGATTCTGGATTCAATAAGTGCGGTTTCAGCAGAAACAACTCTGATAGCTTCACCAGTATCTTCATCATCACCGTCTTCATCTACGGAAATAACCATAGCTTCTTCTTCGAAAGCACCTGGATCTTTTTCTACACATTCATTAATTTTTGATTGAATAGCTCCGATATCTTCAGTGTCGATTAAATCGATGATTTCCAATTGTTGCTGGAATCTTTCAACACCGTCGAGTGGAACGTTTTCTACGAAAGGAATAGCACCGGTTGCACCAATGATCTTTTTCTTTTCCGGGTCAGCACCGTTTTCGTGCAGCGCCTTGAAACTTTGACCGGTAATGTGGCCTTGCACTTCAGCGCCGGCTAAAATCAAGAAACGGATGTTAGGATTAGAAATAATATTAGCAACAACTTTTTCTATACCTAAGTTTTCAGTTTTACATGGGCCTGCAATAGCTGCTCCAGATAATTCAGCTTCAATGTGTGAAGCCAATGTGGTTACTGCAACAGGGCTTTCAGGATCACCTACAATGTAATCCCCACTGATAACCGGCCAGCCGTCTGCAGGAGCTTTTTTATCAGCCATCTAGATACCCCCTATTGATAATGCAGCAAATATAATCAATGAAGCAATCAAGAATCCGTATACCATGTTAGTTAACATACCTGCAGTAATGTAAGAGCCTTCCCTTCCTGGGAAAGATCCGGCAGGGCTTGAATAAGGATCTAAAGATGCCATCAATTCGTCTGCTGCTGCTTCTACTTTATCAACACTTTCAGCAACATCATCCATAGATAGGAGAACAATTCCTGAACCTAAAGATGATCCGATAATCCCAGTAACTGGGTCATAAGCGAAATTCATTTCAGGTACAATCTGTACCATAGGTAACATTTGAGCCATACTCGATTCCTCCTATTCCTCTACATTAGGCCATAATCCAGCCCATCTTGTTGATGCCGCATCATTGCATGAAGCAGTTACGAATGCTCTGAATGAAATTACCCAACCGATTAAACCGACTATTAATACAATAGCCCATCCGAGTCCACCACTGATTGAGGACATGATACCTACAATAGTCATGGATAAGAATGCGGTTGAAGCAGCACATTTTAAAGTTCTGACTTGATCTTCGTTAGGTCCTAAACATGCGTTGAATGGGTGTTGGATAGCCATAGTACATAAGATAAATAATACGGCGATATAACCACTAGCAACAACATTTTCATAAATTGCAGTCATGTCATAACTACCTGCGATAGCAACTGAGAATCCTAAAATGGATAAACATGCAGCGCCGGCAATTTCGATAGTACATTGAAGCATGATTGGGATTTTCATACCGACAATCTTAGTTGCGATGATAGCAATGATTGCACCAATGATAACTGCAATGACAAAAGCAGCTACAGGTCCGAGAATACCCATCTTTAAAATGGATGCTAAACTGATACCTGCGCATGTTGAGATGACACCGACAGATAATGACATGTATCCGATAGATGGTACACCAGTACCTAAACCGTAACTTGCTACTCTACGAATAGCATCTGCTCCCCATACGATTGCGAGAACAGCACCAATACCTGCAATAACTGAACCTATAGTTTCATTTAAAAAGCCTGATACGTATATACAAAGTAATCCTCCGACGATACCTGCGATTAAAAGGTGTGTTGAATTAATTGCACCTGCAGCTGCACCGTCAGCACTTCCACCAGCAGACATTTTAGATACCTCCAGTTAAAATAATACAGAAAATTCCGAGTACAACAGATGCAATACCACAAGCTAATGCACCAGTACCGATTCTTTTGAATTTAGGGTCGTGCATACCTTCGATAGTACCACCAATGTTATATGAAGCGATAACAGAGTTGATAAAGAAGACGCCTACACCTAAAATTGCAGCTAAACCAACGCTTACAGCAGGATCGGAAATAAAAGTACTGTCCTGAACAGCCTGATAGATTCCGTAGTAGACTAATCCACCACCGAAACCACCGAAGAATCCACCGATAAGACCACTTACGAATGAAGTTAATGGTACACCGTGACCTTCAGTACCAGGGGTTTTGTATGCTTCCTGGTTACGTTTGGTAATCCAGTCAACATTTACTTTTGATGCAGCAGGTACGATACCTACACCGAAGATGTAGATGAAGTTTGCAATGAGCATTGTAATACCCATCATGATCATAGCACCTATTGCACCGCCTATACCTACTATATAGAATGGTTCACCAGTCATAGTTGCAGCAGTAATTAAACCTGTTAAACCTGCACCAGCAGCTAACATAGCAGTACCGGTACCTACACCAGTAGCTGTTGCCATAGCTGCAGGAGCACCTCCTACAGGAATAAAGTGCACACCTGCACCAATCATAATACCGCCTATTGCGATGAATAAAATTAAACTAATTGGATCCATAAGAAAACCTCCTTATTCTTCACCAGCTTCTTCAGCTTCAGCTTCTTCTTCAGGAGCTTCTTCTGCTTCTTCTGCAACTTCTTCAGCTGGAGCTTCTTCTGCAGGAGCTGCTTCTGGTTCAGCAGAAGCTTCTAATGCACCTTCATCATATGCTCCGTATTTGTTCCTTGCAAATACTTCTAATCTGTCATCCATGATAATTAATAAGATAATGATGATAATACCTACAATGATTCCGCCGTATAAACCGAATACGACAGTGTTCCAGAAACTGAAGAACACAACGAGACCGAAACAGAAACCTGTTAAAGGTCCACCGAATTTAGCACAGAAGTTTACAACGTCCATAGAGTTTTTAGCACCTAATGGAGCTTTAGTAACAATATCCCCTTGAATAGCTACAGGGGTACCTCCACCAAATTCAAATTTCTGATATTCACTTTCTGCACCGTAGTGAACGTCCCCGGTTGAGGAACCGATAGCTCCTAAAGCAATACCCCAAAGCATAGCTAAGAGAGGTAATGGGAATACGTGTAACGGGTTAGAAGTACCTAGTGGAATAGTCATTAAGTAAGAAATTCCAACTATACAAAAACTAGTTATAAATCCGTGACCAGCGATTGGTCCTAAGGATTGTGTTAAAACATCCATAAACAATGGTTGTTCGAATTGTGATTGACCGACAATCCTACCCATGTGGGATGTAACAGTATAAATAGAGTGAACACAAGCAGCGACAGCAGCACCGATTGCAATAGCAATAACAGGGAATCCTGGAATTGCACCGAACATGGTAATTAATATATATGCAACAGCACCAGCTACACCACACCAAACACCATAAGCGACCGGTTCACCAGAGGCCGCCTTGTTAATCATACGGTGTAAATGTCCCATCTGTGGAGCAAGTTGAACTTGTGAGTTAGGGTTACTTTGAGAACCGATATCGGATTCCAAATCCTCAGCAGCTCCCCCAATAGTTGCAACTGCACCCATCAATGCAACAACACCTAATGTTATAGGGTCCATAATTTTTTTCCTCCATATTTTTTATTAAATTGATCATTTAATAAACGTGAAATGATTTTTGTTCCATACAAAAACCAAGTAATAAATTATTACTCATTATAACCTTTGTTAATATTATGAATATAAATCTTTTGATATTTTTCAAGCAAACTTGAATACTATATATAATAATATCAATATCTCTTTATTTAAATGTTTTGAAAATCAAGTATACTTGATTTTTATAAAAGTGGGATAGGTGAAAAAATCACCTATCGCCGTGTTCAACTATTTATTTTGCTGGGGTAATAGCAGTTCTTTCACCAGCAGGTTCGAATTCTCTTAATGCACCTTTAGCAAATTCTTCACGTACTTTACCGAAGTCAAAGACTAAGTTTTTGTCAGCAAATGCGATTTTTATTAATGGGTTGAAAGCCCAAGCGTCTCCACGAGCGGAGTGAGGTGCTTGTGCGATACCAGCGTATTCACCTTGGTGTCCTACGTTCATTGCGTAGTTAGGGTAGTTAGGTCCTCTCATTTCGAGTGGTAAACCTTCATCGTTTCTGATGGAGAATACGTTAGCTGCACCACATTGATCTTGCAAGTCGAAACCGTAGAATCCTAATCTGGAGTGTTGTTCTTTGTGTAAGTACATAGCTAAGTACCATGCGCTTAAACCAGTTTGAGCGTTACCGGTAGCAAATGCAGTAGATGCACCAGCAGCTGCGGAAATAACGGATGCTCTTTGAGATCCACCGAAGTGAGTTTCGAGTAAAGCTGGGTATTCTTCGTATTGTTCTAATGCGTAGAATGCTACTTCAGTACCTACATCAAGAACGGTGTCCATGTTGTTAGGTGCTGCGCATAAGTCTCCGTATTTGTCTTCGACATAGTCTTTACCGTAGTAGGTGAAGTCGTCTAAAACGTTATCGGTGTATGCTGCGGTAGCATATTGAGTGAATCCTACACCACCAGACATGTAAGAACCTAACCAGATTTGGTCGTATAAAGCAGCACCTAAAGCTACTACTTCTAAGGTTGATCTTACAGGGTCGTCTGGGTATGCTCTGGAACCTTGACAGATATCTGCCATGAATCCGAATGGAACTCCACCAAGTTCGTTTTCTGCTCTTGCCCTTCTTACAGGTAAGTAGGTACCCATGTGGATAACTTCTGCGTGTTTGGATGCATATGCGAAGTCACCGGTAGCACCTTCACCAGCACACTGGTTGTATGCTGAAATCATTGACATACCGATTTGCATAGCAGACCATCTGGAGGTGTTACCTCCGTCACAGACTCTTCCAACGATGGATGGAATTCTTACAGCTTGCCAAATAGCTCCGCCAACTTCAGCTTTTAAAGCTTCAGCTTGTTCTTCAGGGAACTCTTTGTTGATGTCTAAAACGAATGCTGAGTCGATTTCGTCAGCTAATTCGTCGTCACCGGTAAATACTTTTACATAGGAATCTTGTACGATCAGTGGGTCAGTTTCTACCATGTGTTCTTGAACTACTGCTGCACCAGGCATAGCGTGGTTTACAGTTTCTAAGTAGTTTGTAATGGTTTCAGGAGTAACTTCAATACCTAACCTTTTTTCGAGAACGTTGTGTGCGGTGTTTAAACCTACAATAACGGTTCTTCTGATGTCGTCCCATGCTTGTTGGATAGCTGCGTTGTTGATGTAGTGTAAATCGTCACCTTCTACAAAAGTGTCGGTAGTAGATAATTGGTAGGACATTAAAGCTCTTTGTCCTAAAGGAGAACCAATGTCTGGGTTGTACATTGGGATTCCTCTTTTTTCAGCGATTTCTTTTCCTTCATTAACAAATGCAGTTTTTCTTTCGGATTGGGTCCAACCGCCCATGTTATAGAACTGGGTCCTTTTTTCGGTTGGATCTTCAACGAATTTCTTTTTCATTGCATCTAAGAATTTTTTATCAGCCATGTTAATCTACCATCCTGCTTCTGGATTGAATGCACCAAAGGATCTGGACACGTGAATTCTTTGACAGACTTTTACAGCGTCTACGTCGTCTTTGTATGCTTCACCATCTATTCTGTAAATAGTGGTTTTTGCTCTTAAAGTTTCTTCGTCTAATGGTTCACCTAAAATAACAGGTTCGTCCAATTCTTTACCGATTTGGTCTTTAACCATTTCGACTTTTCCGGTTTCTTTGTTGAATACTTGTCTTCTGAGCATATCAAACATTAAACCGTTTTCATCTAATCTTAAGGAGTGACCGTGTACACTTCCACCTCTGATACCGGTTCTTGCGGTATCGAAGTATTCAGTTTCTAATAAGATTTTGGATAATTTTTCAATATCCCTTTCTCTTGCTTCGACTACTTGTCTTCCTGATAAGGTACCGGTATCGATTCCTCTAAATCTGGATAAGTAAGATCTAGCTCTTAAGAAAGGTTGAGCTGGAGCGAAGTACATGGAGTCTACGAATTGAATGTATCTAATTCTGTCTCCTGCTTTTGCACCGTCGATTGGTGCTACTAATTCTCTTACACTGTCATCTGGCTCATCCATTTCGTCTAATGGTGGGTGAACTGATTTGTATTCTTCACCTGGAGCTTTATGACCTAATATTTTTACTACGTCTTCATCAGAGATTTCTCTTAACTTTTCTAACTCGTATTCAGGGTTAGTGAAGTTTCTTCTGTTTTGAGCAACCTGAGAAGTACCTGGATAAATTTGTACCATAATTATGCATCTCCTAATGCTAATTTAACTTTTCTAATAATTTCATCTAATTTTTCCTGTGAAATTGTTTGTCCTCGGATAACACCCGTAACAACGTCATCGATAGTGCCTATGGTCTTAATGTTGTCCTCTGTTGGCATGACCTTGGAAGTCTTAACGCCTATCTTGGCGAAATCTTCGCAGTCAACCGGTGATTCGCATATGATAATGCAGTGTTTGTCAACGTTCCTTAAAATCAACCTTGCCTTGTAAATCAAGTGATTTGCAACTCCTCCCAAGTGGATTACGAGCAACTTGAAGTTTTGCATCTGTTCCACTTCCTTGTCAGTGAGACCGAATAATGTTCCCCCTGAAGCAGGAGCGTCGCTTGGAACACCCGCACCGGCATTCAAAACCATAGTGCTTGTCAAAACATTAGCTTCACGCAGGCCGAAAGTGATTTCGCAAACGGGCTTGGTAATGTGTCTGCGTCCAGGAGACATGGCCACTGCGCATACGTCAGTACCGCATTCGGCAAAAGTGCCCCTTTGAGCAAGGCTTCCGCCTTTTCCCATTCCGCTTGTTTCCCTGCAGTCAACTACGTGAGTACAACGTCCTATCATGTTAATCTAGTCATCCTTTTTAATAATGTTCACATGGTCATCGAATTTTGAATATTGGTCCGTCATTCCTACCAGATCGTCCGGCAGTTCGGAATCTCCATACTTGATTTTGTCAGTGACAGTCTTCTGTTTCCTGATATAGTTGGACCTGTCCTGATTGATGTCAAAACCGTATGGGATGTGTCTTTCACAGATTTCCTCAACGTCCTTGATTGTAGATTCCATCGTTATTTCAAGGAAGATTCTTGCGGTCTTAACCTGCAAGACAACGTCCTCTCCATTAACCTGTATGACTCTACGTTCCCTGTATTTTTCAGGTAAAGTGGCTTCACCCTTAGGGAATCTAGGACCGTGAATAACTGTTCTTTTAACGTCATCCAATGATTCCAAGTCGTTCAACAACTTTTCAGTCGTGTCGCTTCCAAGAACCCTGTAAGGAAAGATTTCAATATCCATGTTCTGACCTACAAATTAGATATTTCAAATTAATTAGATGTCACCTTTAATTTCATCAGCTGCGATTGCAACAGCGTTGATAGGTTCTCTAAATTCATCAATTTTACTGTATACTTCTTTAATTAAACCAGAAGTTGCTTCTGGTGAAAAGAGCTGTGTTCCTGCATCTAAGGACATAGCAGCAGCTACACAAGGGATACAGAATCCTTTACTGTGTCTGGTTACAACGTGGTTACCGTTGAACAAACCAGGACCTCCACCACCGTAAATGGAGTGAGAGAAGAATGAGAATCCTACAGCTACACCTTCTGCTCTACCGTAGTCGAGACCAGGTAAACCGGTTGCGAATTCAAGGTTGTCATTGAAGTATAATAAAGTGGATGGAATACCTTGAGCAGCACGAGCAGCACCGACGTTGACCATGGTTGCAGCTACAGCACCAGCAGCAGCGTATGCGTTCCATTTAGCAGCGTCGTCAGTGTTGTAAATAGCGAAATCGGTTAATTGTTCTTGAGGAGCAATTACGCCGTCAGCTTCTGCACGAGCAATGATTGCTTGTACGATAGTTCCAACAGTACCTTCTGCACCGTTTTCTTTTACTAAGTCATATACTAAGTTATCTGCGTTTAAACCTTGGTAAGCTAAACCTAATAAGTGTAATCTTTCGAATGAACCTAATGCGTCTGCCATTTCAAACATAGCGGTTTGTTCAAAGATTGCAGCTAATGCGGTAGCTTGGAAAGTGTTTTTCAAGGTAGCAGCAGCGAAGTCGTTTGCTTTTACGTTTCTTAAACCGTAACCTGCACCTTCGAGCTTTTGTGGAATGTCTAACATGGTTGCAATGTTGGATCCTTTGTAGTCTACAGATTGTGGGTATCTACCTAATACTGCAGCTTTTACGAAGTTTGCATCGTAGATATCAACATCACAAATGTCGATAACGGATTGTACTAAAGCGGAAGCGGTTGATAATGGAGCTGCGGAGTATTCAGCACCAACGTCGATTCTTTTGGTTGGTACTTGTACTAATAACCTTTTTCCTCCGGAAATAGGTTCTACAACAGTATCATCGCCTTCTGAAACTTGAATAATACCTTTCATTTTGTCTGCGATTGCTTCTGCGTTATCTACAATAGCGAGATCTAATTCTCTACCTAAGATTCTAGATTTGTCTCCACCAACAGATGCTGTTTTAACAGATTTTTCGAGTCCTTCTAAGTTTACTGCAACGGTTCTTTTAACACCTTTTACAATTTTTTGTATTGCAGGGTTCCTTAACGGACTGATAGCTTCGATTGGTACGTCAGATGCAATTTCGTTGCCTCTATCATCGAATAAATCGATTTTATCATCAAACTTTGCCATTTTTTCCCTCCTAAATAAATAGAGTTTAACTAATATACCACTCTCAATGGAGATGCTATCCCCAAATTGAGTAAAGCTACAAAGATAGTCTTTGCATATAGCTAGCCATATGGTATACAAATTTATCTTTAATTAAGATATAATATAAAGATTACCCCTAAGAATTTATAGAAAAGTTTATAAAGTATAATAATAGAATTTGCAATTAAGAAAAATGAGTTCAAAAGTATTACTTTTCAATATTTCAATATAATAATGAAATCCCATAAATTAATTTAAAAAGCTGTTTTATAAAATTCAAATGAAAAAATCAGATATAAATCAAAGTTTCAGGCATTAATTACTTTTCATTTTTAAAACGATTATTTTTCCTTAATTAATACTTTTTATATCCTGAGTAATAAATAATACTTTTTGTAATACTCTAATCAACAATCATATTTATATAAAAAAATAACAAAATTTTAAATCATGCATGTTGTAGCGGATGTTGGAGGAATACCTGGAAAGGACTGTAACGGTTTTTGCAAATACTGTTACTTCAGAAAGGTAAAGGAAATTAAAGTGTTTGGCTGTGCACACTGTCTTCCCAATAAAGTAGGCTGTGAGAGATGTTCAAAAGGAGTTGCGGACTCACAAAGCGAATTCAAAAGCCCCTTTGAAGTCATGAACTCCGTTCAAACCGCAGTGATGATGAACATGGGCGCAGGCGAAGTGATAGCCGACATCAGCGGAGGCGGAGACATAAGCTGCTATCCGCATCTTGAATCATTAACCGCCCAATTAAAGCAGTTCTCGATAAAGTCACACCTCGGGTACAGCTGCGGCAAGGGAATAAGCGACAGGGAAGTTGCAAGCAGATTGATTAATAACGGCGTTGAGGAAGCGACGTTCACCGTCTTTTCAACCGATCCCGTACTTCGCCATAAGTGGGTAAAGGACAAATACACCGAAGAGGCTCTCGGCGCGTGCAAGATATTCTGCGAAAACATAAAGCTTACCGGAGCGGCCGTGATAATCCCTGGCGTCAATGACGGAGATGTCTTAAGACAGACATGCAATGACCTGGAGGAGTGGGGAGCAAAAGGATTTATTTTAATGAGGTTTGCAAACACCTTCAACGAAGGACTTATTTTGGGAAACGAACCCATCTTGAAGGGACATGAATCCCAGCCAATCGATGAATTCGCTCAGATGGTAAAGGATTTAAATAATGAATATAACTTCAGAATTACCGGAACTCCACTGTGCGATCCCGAAACCGGCGGACCGTTTGCAATAGCTAAAGACGAAAACCAGATATTCCTGCAGTTCATAAAGCCGGTAACCGGAGAGGCGACATTAATAACTTCAAAAATAGCCGCACCATACATTCAAAACATTTTCGATAAATTAGAAGTCGACAGCGTCAATGTCGTTGCCGTTGAAAAGGAAATTGCCTGCCTTATAACAAAAGAGGACTTGGAAAACTTGGACCTAAGCGAAATCAAGGATGCCGTAATACTTCCGGGAAGATCATTCGTTCACCAGATTGATGCCGAAAGGATTTTGAGCGCCGACGGAGTTGACCGTTTAGTGGGACGTGGCCCGGACACATTAACTGTGGACGGCGAGCTGAGCATTGACATGACAGACGAGAATGTCATAGAAAGAGAGCTTGAAGACTTCAATGATTTGGTGGATGCAATCAATTTCTACGGAATGAGAATGCTTTAAAAAAAAGAAAGATTTTAGTTCTCGATAAGAGAACTTTCACTATTTATTTTAACCAGAATGTAGTCATACATCTGGGATTTTTTAATGTCTGCGATTTCAGACAGTTTCTTGCCGTCAATTACAACGTTTTCAATTGCTTCATGGTATTTGTCGTAATCGAGCTTTACGCGAACGCCGTCAAGCTGTGAAGTAACCGGTGCAGGAGAGATAACGTCCTTTACTTCAGGAACCTGATTTTCAATTGCGTTTTTAACGACTATTGATGGCACGAGCGGTGGATCCATGCTCATTTCACGTTTTTTATTATTTAAAATCTCTTCAACGGTTTCGACAAGCTTTTCAAGAGCCCTGATGTCCGGACCTCTTCTCAATCTTCTAGGAATCCTTCCGAGGTCTCCGACATATGCGTCAGCTCCCGGAAGCTCCTCGACAGGAATGTCCGGTGAGCCGGTAACGATTACAGGAATGTCAATGTCATCATATAAGAATGATTTTGTTTTAATGCAGGTTTCAAAGCTTCCGAGGGCGAAAATGGCAATGTCATGCTCTTCAATCAATTGCTTTTCCCTTTCTGAAATGCCTGAAGTTCCCTTTCCGTCACCCCTTGCAAGACCTACCATGTTATCTTTTGCACCGTATTCACGCAGATATTCTGATATGTCACATGCGGCGTGAGGCAGGTGGTGCCTTGCAAGCGTCGGGGACACAATGGCTATTTCGGAACCTGCCATTGGCGCTACGCTGATTTTTGCCAAAAGCTCTTTTGCTTTTTCTTCAACTCGAGCAACGTCATTTAAGGGAACGGCCATGCTTAAAACAAGCTCCATCTGCAAAACATTGTCCTGAAGAATGAAACCGCCCAAGTCTTCAATCAGTTCCCTCATTTCATCGCTTCTGTGAACTCCACCGGTAAACGTTAATGTTTCATACATAACTATCTCTCACATAAAGTCTATATTATTAATAATTTATCGGCCTTAATCTATATTAATTTTTCCAAAATGGCGTATCTCACTTCAATCCTTTCAAATGGATTTTTGCTGACGAAGCCGTGGGAAGGGATTTCAATCAATTCAGAGCCTTCTTCGTCGATTTTGTCCTTCACGTAATCCGGATAAATTGCATAGTCGTAATTCCCGTCATCTATCTTAAAGCCGATGTTTAGGATAATGTCTTTTAGGAAATTGGAATAGACCTTAACCCTAACATGAGAATTGTCATGGTCTTCAAGATACTTCAGACACAAGCCATATCCGTTAAAGAACTCTAAAATCTCATCATCTGAGAGTTCATGGCCCGTCAGTTTGGAAACTTCCCTTATGCTTTCAAACAATTGCCTTGGAGTGTTGAGCTTGATGGCCATTGAATCCATTTCAACCTTGCTTTCAGAAAACAAAATAGCCAAGTCACCCTCTTCCATATCGGGGTTTTTGTTGAGCTTATACTCATTAATGCCGGCAAGCCTTACAACTTCCTCACACATCGGTGTCGTAACGATTTTCATAGTATATAATATATTAAAAAGCCTAATATATAACTATGAAAGTTACATTAAGTTTTGAAGAAACTTCATCAAGCGACGTTTCCATAATGGTTGACGTTTTAAGGGCGAGCACCACGATTACGGCCGCCTTGGACAAGTTTTCAAAAATCATTCCCTGCTTTACGCCGGAAGATGCTTTTAAGCTTAAAAGTGAAGTTGGAGGAGTCATTGCGGGCGAAAGAAAGGGCGCTAAAATCGAAGGATTCGACATCGGAAACTCACCGACGGCAATCAATGATTTCAGTACCGATGCTGATACGTTAATATTAACGACGAGCAACGGAACCCGAATACTTGAGAAAATGAACTCAACTGTTTTAATCGGATGTTTGAATAACGCCGAGGCCGTTGCAGAAGCAAGTTTAAAAGTGGCCGAAAGCCATATCGATTTGGTAATGGCTGGTGTGTGGGAGAAATTCGCCATTGAAGACTTTCTGGCTGCAGGTGAAATAATTCATCAAATATCTAAGAAATGTGAGGAATGCGAAATCAGCGAGTATGCAAAATCAGCAGTCCTTGCAAGCAGAGATTTTGAAGAGGTAAAAAAGGCATTTTACGAATCAACCTCAGGAAACAAGCTTAAAGGCCTCGGATATGAAGATGACATTGCCTACAGTTTAGCCAAAAACTCCTCAAAAAATGTTGGAATCTATGAAAATAACATTATCAAGGTTTTATTATGAAAAAGCTGGCAATTTTTGATTTTGACGGAACGATACTGGATTCAGCAGCTGACGTTATATCCTGCTTTAACGAAGCGTTAAGCGTTAACGGTTTTAAAACATTAACGGACGATGAATATCTTGAAAAATTAGGAGGAAACATCGACCAGACAGTATCGCTAATCCTGAAAGATGAAAACACGATTGAAAATATGGAGCTTATCAAAAATACTTATAGGGAAATCTATAACAGCTCAGAAAAGGAAAATACAAAGCCATTTGAAGGCGTTCATGAAACTCTAAAAAGCTTAGAGGAAAAGGGAATTCTTTTGGCAATCGATTCAAACAGATCAACAGAATCATTGAACCTCCCCGACCTTTTAGAGGTCGGGGATTCCTAGATTTTTTTTGCTTAATAGTCTATTAAGTCTGAACTAGGCTATCCCCGTCGCACCAACGGTTCAGTATATTAATTGCGGCATTTACATCCCTATCAAGTATTTTTCCACACTTCGGACACATCCATTCCCGTTCTTTTACATCCAAATCTTCATTGATGTGTTGGCAGTGGTGGCATGTTTTGCTTGTATTTTTTGCGTTTGTGAATTGTACACCGTCTGCTTCGGGTTTGTAGAGTTGGAATTTATCTTTAAGTCTTTGTATGAATCTCGATAGAGGAAATATCATGTTT
>NZ_FMXB01000012.1 GCF_900103415.1 Methanobrevibacter millerae | reverse complement strand
CTGCTTAAAAACTATGAGGAGTTTACCATGGCGTTTCTCATTGGTGTAATGCTTGGTACCTTAAAAATCCCGGTTGTCAATATCGCTTCAAATGTGGCATTCACTATTCCGGCTTTGCTTCCGTGCATTATCGTTGCAGTGATAGCATTTATGATAATCATTATAATGGAAACCCAGTTTAACTATATTGAATAGCTTTTGCTATTTGATATTCACTATTTTTTTAAATTCACTTATTTTTACTTAATTAATTTTATTTCAAAGTATTTTTAGAAAAGTTCTAGACATGCATTTCAAGTGTAATAACTTATAAGTTTTAGATTAATTTTCAAAATATAAGTAATATAAACAATAAAGTTTAATTTAATGTTAGTAATTAAAAAGGTAAAAAAGCAGTGGAAACTATTCCCTATCGGTTCTCCAAAAGGTGCTCTTAACAATAAAAGGACGCCTGAGTTTGTAGGCACTATCAAATTCCAGAACACTGCTTCAGGTCTTGCAATCTCCAGATTCGTTGCAGACTATTCCTATAATGACAATTCAAGCTTATCAGAAAAATTATTGCCTCCTCAGGAAGTAAACAAGCTTTTAAGAAGCCAGGCCGTTTTTCTTGCAACAAAAGACAGTGATGTTGAGGATTTCCTGAAAAGACTGAACATCAAAGTCAGATACACTCAGGTCTGTGATTTCTGCGCTTATGAGGGAAACATTACCATTATCAATTCAAACTTTTCATATCAATATAACAATCAGCTGATATGCAAAAACTGCGCTCACGATACAATCAAAAACGAGATGAAGCTCAGGGGCTTTGATAAAAAGATTTTCAGAAACCTTAAAGACACTCTCGACAGAACAGGAGATTTGGAAAAGACCCTCTCCGTTTTAAACCCGGACTTTAATCCGCTTAAAAACAGGGATTTGACACTGTTTGATAAGACATCTTCAAAATCAAAAGTCAAGATACCTCCGGTTGAAATGAAGCGCCTAAAGATTAATCCTAATTTCAGGGATATTCTGATTCAAAACGGAAATGACAAATTGTTGCCGGTTCAGTATCTGGCTATCCGTGAAGGACTGCTTAAGGGAGAGGATTTGCTTGTTGTAAGTGCCACCGGAAGCGGTAAGACATTAATCGGTGAACTTGCAGGTATCACGCAGGCTCTTGAAGGCAGAAAATTCATTTTCCTCACTCCTCTGGTCGCCCTTGCAAACCAGAAATACAGGGATTTCAAAAGGAAATACAAAAAGCTCGGCTTGAACGTAGCCATTAAGGTGGGACGCAATCGTGTAAAGGCCAAAGGAGAGCTTAAACTTCCTGACAGTGACGTTACTAAAGCAGACATTGTCGTTGCAACCTATGAAGGAATCGACTTTCTTTTAAGAAGCGGAAATTCAAAATCATTAAGCAACCTTGGTGTCGTTTTAATAGATGAAATTCATATGATTGACGATGAGGACAGGGGAACCCGATTGAACGGGCTGATAAAGCGCATTAAGCATTTATATCCAAAAACCCAAATCATCGGATTGTCAGCTACCGTTAAGAATCCTGAATTCCTGTCAAGGGAATTTAATATGAAGCTGGTTGAATATCCCGACAGACCCGTGCCTTTGGAAAGGCATCTTGTTTATATGAGAAACGAGTCCTCAAAGCGCCACTTGATGGCCAAGCTGGCTAAAAGGGAATTCAATACCAAATCCAGGAAAGGATATAGGGGACAAAGCATAATATTTACCAATTCAAGACGCAAGACCCACAAGATTGCAAGTTTCTTGCAGGAAAAGCACATTAATGCGGCTGCATACCATGCAGGATTGTCATATTACAAAAAGGAAAAGATAGAAAAGGACTTTGACAAGGCCAAGTTATCGGTTGTCGTCACGACAGCAGCACTTGCTGCAGGGGTTGACTTTCCTGCATCACAGGTAATCTTCGATTCCCTTGTAATGGGAAACAAGTGGATTAATCCAAATGAATTCTCACAGATGCTCGGACGTGCCGGAAGGCCAAGCTATCATGACCGAGGTATTGTATACTTGCTTCCAGAAATCGGAAATGACTTTGCAGGTGAAAGTGAGGAAGCAAAAGCATTGGAACTTCTTGAAAGCAACAGTGAGGATGTATTCATTGAGTATGATGAGGAAAGCTCTTACGAGCAGATTCTAGCGGATATCTCTTCAAATTCCATTAAAAGCTTTAAGGAACTGGCTGAATTCTACAGAAATATTGACGTTCCAATAAGCTTAAGGATAGCTGTTGATGAAATGACCGATTTGGGACTGATAACCAAAGACTTTAAGATAACCGATTACGGAAGGGCAACTTCTGTTTCATTTTTGAGCCTGGAGGATGCGGAGTTTATCCGAACAGCTCTGGACGACTGGGACTATTTAATTAATTACGTAAGGCTCTCTCCAATGTATAAAAAAAGGGAGGAATACGATAAGCTTCAGGTAAAGATTATTGCAATGGCTCTTGATTTGGAATTGTTTGATAACGCTTATCTCTCTCCGGTTGTCCACAATCAGATTGCAAACGCCTTAAAGATTAAGTTTTCAACAAGACTTTTCGCTGAATCCACTTTAGATATCATATCCTCCGGCGAAGCCTTAGACAAGCTTGACAGCAAATTCCAGGACGCCATGATACGCCTTCAAAGCGATTTCATGAAATGTAACTGCCAAGACAGGCCATTCTGCAGATGCCTGCAGCTTGGAATATCCGAATTAATAATAAGTGAACGTCTCAAGGGAAAGGATCCCGTTGACATATCAAAAAAGCTATTCAGAAAATATCAGATTCAAGTCTATCCCGGAGACATATTCTCCTGGCTGGATAATTTTGTAAAAAACCTTGATGCAATTAAAAGAATATCAAAAGCTTTTAATCGCACAAAAATAGAACGTAAAACTTCTTATTTAATTAAAAAAATAGAAAATGGTTAGAAAAATGTTTGTAGAAGATAAAATATTAATCGGCGGTGACGTTTATTTACTGCCGAAAATGGCAAATAGACACGGTTTAATTGCGGGTGCAACGGGAACCGGTAAAACGATAACCTTAAAAACACTAGCTGAATCATTCAGTGATATGGGAGTGCCGGTATTCTTGGCGGACATGAAAGGAGACATTTCAGGTCTTGCTAAAACCGGTGAAATGAATGACAACATCGCTAAAAGGGTTGAAGGAATCGATTCCTTTAAGCTCAAATCCTATCCTGTTGAATTCTGGGACTTGTTCGGCGAAAAAGGTCTGCCTATACGTGTTTCCCTATCCGAAATGGGTCCTGTATTGCTTTCTAAAATATTAAACCTTACGGAAGCTCAAAGCGGAGTTTTAAATATTGTATTTAAGGTTGCGGATGACGAATCCCTTCTTATCATAGACATTAAGGACTTGAAGTCCATGATTAATTATGTCGTTGAAAACAAGGACGTTTACGAACCTCAATACGGTGCAATTGCAGCAAAATCAGCCAATACGATATTAAGAAGCTTAATAACCCTTGAAGATCAGGGTGGAAACGATTTCTTCGGAGAACCTGCCTTGGAATTGAACGACTTCATCAGGCTTGACGATTCAGGTGCGGGAATTATCAATATATTGGATGCCCAAAAGCTCTCCATGTCTCCTGAAATCTATTCCTCATTCCTTCTCTGGATGCTTTCTTCACTTTATGAACAGCTTCCTGAAGTTGGGGATGCGGACAAGCCTAAATTCGTATTCTTCTTTGATGAGGCTCATTTATTGTTTGATGATATGAGTCCGGAATTTTTAAAGAAAATCGAACAGATTACCCGTCTGATCCGTTCAAAAGGTGTCGGTCTGTATTTCATCTCACAGTCACCTGCAGACATTCCGGATGAAATTCTAAGCCAGCTTGGTAACAGGATTCAGCATGCTTTAAGGGCATACACTCCTAAGGACCAGAAGGCGGTTAAAGTAGCTGCGCAGACTTTCAGACCTAACCCTGACTTTGACACTGCAGATGTCATTTCCAATCTGGGTATCGGGCAGGCGCTAGTTTCAGTTCTCGACGCTGATGGTGTACCGACAATTGTCCAGCAGGTCAATATCATTGCGCCTCAGTCATATATCGGACCGATTGATGACGGACTTCGTGCGGAACTTATTAACTTATCCGAATTCAAGGATAAGTATCAGCAGGCCGTTGACAGCGAATCAGCCTATGAGCTTCTTGCTCAGAAAATCAATGACAATGAAAACATTGAAAGCGAAGTGATTCCGGCTCCTGAAGTTACTCCTGAAGCAGCTCCTGAAGCTGCACCTGCCGAAGAGCCTCAGCAGGACGCCCCATCCATTGGAGGTTTTGACCTGGGTACTATTTTAGGCGGAGGTCAGGCTGCAGGCGGAAAAAGAACCAAAAAGACAGCTCAGCAAAAGGCAGTTGAAAAGGCAGCTACTACGGCGGCAAATACCGTTGCCCGCGAAGTTACAAAAGGAATTATGAGAGGATTATTCGGTCAGATGAAGTGATATCATGGCACATCCTCACGTTAAAACAATTTCTGAAATGGAAGACGCTTCCAAACTGGTAGATATAATTGCGGAGTCAAAAAGCTGTTATGTAAGGGACAATCTCTCCATTCATTTGCATGAAAGCCAAATCAAGCTTTTAAAAAATGTTGTAAAGCACTCAAAGCCTCATCACAGGCGTGTGCGCGTAAGGCAATACGCAAAAATCGCAGATGATGACAAGCATTTTGATTTGCATGTAAAACTCTATCTCAAAAGCTACAAGAAACTTGAACGCAAGGGACTTGTTGAAATTCTTGACGCAGATGATTTGCCTTATGATGTTATTTTAACAGAAAAAGGTTCAGAAATATTCGATGAAATCAAGTCACTTGAAAAGGAATGGGCAGATAGCGTCGGATGTGATGTTGAGGCCTTAAGGAAAATGGCTCTCGATTCATTTGAATATTCATACCGTTTCAAGAAAAGGCAGAAATACCAATTCTAAAATCACATGCTATTGAGTCGTAAGCATTAATTACAGCCTCAATAGCTTCTTTTTTGTTTTTGAAGTAATATAAGTGACTATCACAGTCGCAGTCACTGCAGCCAAAGCCATTAATATAATCATTATCAATTGCTAAATGCCTTGATAAATCGCACTCCACTTTCTTATCTACGTTATAGATGATTTCCACTATTTTAGCGTACTTTAAAAGGTAATCTATATGCCAATGAATTTTTTTGGAAGATGAGAGGTGTCTTTTTACCCTTGATTCAATCCCGTTCATGGCCGAACCGATATAGACATAATGGCCTTTTTTGAAATCGCTTTCAAGCCTTGAACCCACTTTCAAATTCATGTTTTCGCTCACTTCAATAATCAGACAATAGCAACCTTTCATTAATTTAATATTAATTTTTTTGATTTTTAATGATTTTTACTCGATGAGGTAAATATTGCTCTGACCTTGTTTTTTTAATCTGAGCGAGTAATATTGTCTAAACTTAGAATAGATACATTTAATAACTACATTTTACAAAATAACTTATACTAACTATATTGGTGATAAAATATGAATTTTTATGAATATGAAACTGATGAAATTGAACTGCTTGAAAACGTCACAAAACACATCAGCAAAAGGCAGTATGACAAGGCGCTTGAATGCATAAACAACGTTGATTCATTTGAAATAACCGATCCCCTAATCATGATGAGCAAGGCACAATGCTATTTAAGATTGGATGAAAGAACAAAGGCAAATGAAACCTATGAAAAGGCCATTAAGCTTTGCGATGAAAAACTTAAAGACAAAAGGGCGCCGTTCATCTTAAACATTAAGGGAAACTGCAATCTGCTTTTGAAAAGATATGAAAAGGCCATTGAATGCTATGATGAAGTGCTGGAAATGGATGATAGGAATACTATTGCAATAAGTTTCAAGTCCGTTGCACTAATCCGCCTGGATGAAAATGACGCCGCAAACGAATGCCTGGAGCGATTATTGCAAATCGACAGCGACAACAATGACATCAAGCTTTTCAAAGTCCAGTACCTCAACGGAATCGGAGATTACGAAGAATCACTTAAAATCCTCGATGAGGTTTTAAACAGTCCCTATGAATACTCTCAGGCCTACATGCTCAAATCTGATGCGCTCTTTGAAACCGGCCATGTCAATGAGGCCTTGAAGGATATTAACAGATCTCTGGAACTGAACCCTGACGTTTCATATTCCTGGTATCTTAAGGCCAGAATCCTTATGGAGAAGTCAATCAATGAAGACGCCATTGAATGCTTTAAAAAAGCCATTGACATGGACAATAATATCGACTGCTACTGGTTTGACATGGCATCCTGCTATTTGAGCATGTCAATGCATAACGATGCCTACGATAGCTATGCCAAGGCTTTCGAGCTTAATCCCCACAGCGGCGGAATTGCAAATCCCGAAATCTTTTTGGATTTCATAAATGATTTGAAACTGACTGGCTAGAAAACTTTTAAAAGCAATTAAGGATAAATATTTTTTCATGGAATTTAAAATCAAATCAAAGGGTCATAAGAACGTATCTTCCCTTCATAAATCTACTTTTGAAATTACTAAAGATCCTGAAATCGGGCCTACTGCAGACTGCATTATCGGCGTTGATATGGATGATTCAATGTGTGATTTTCCTGAGGAGTTTAAGAAAAGGATAGCTGATTCCAATACCAAAATAGCCGTAATACTGGACACACCAAACGGACATGATGAAATAATGGGTTACGGCCATGAAAATCTCACGTTAACACATCCGACGGATATTGTGTGCAGAACCAGCAATTTCACCTGCCCGAGAACTCTCATGATAAAATCTTCAAAGGCGGCCCGTGACCTTGAAGAGGATTTAATCAACGATTTAAAAAATGAGGAAACACTTGAAGTTACCATAAAAATAGTCGAAAAATAGTTAAATATATATAATGTTAAAAACATATTTTTTTATAACTACTTTTGTGATAAGCGGGGGTGGTCGAGCGGTCAAAGGCGCTAGGTTGAGGGCCTAGTGGGTTAGTCCCTTCGCGGGTTCAAGTCCCGTCCCCCGCACTATTTAATTCTGATTTTTAAGTAATATTTTTAACTAATTATTTACAAAGATAATAATAATAAATTTGTATGGTGATATATTATGAAAGCAGTAATTCCTGCAGCAGGTTTCGGAACAAGATTTTTGCCTGCTACTAAGGCTCAGCCTAAAGAAATGTTGCCTGTTTATGACAAGCCAACTATTCAGTATGTTATAGAGGAAGCTGTGGCTTCAGGTATTGACGATATTTTAATTGTAACCGGTAGAAACAAACGTTCTATTGAAGATCATTTTGACAAATCATTTGAGCTTGAACAGACTTTGCAAAGTGCAGGCAAGGACGATCGCCTAAGGCAGGTCCGTGCAATTACCGATTTGGCAGATATCTGCTATGTAAGGCAAAAGGATCAGAAAGGTCTTGGAGATGCAATCTACTGCGCCAAAAAGCATGTCGGCGGAGAAGCATTTGCTGTGCTTTTGGGTGATTCAATCACGAAAGGCCCTGTTCCATGCACTAAACAGCTGATTGACGTTTATGAAAAGTATGGGGCATCCGCAATCTCACTTGAAGAGGTTCCTAAAGAAAAGGTTGAAAGATATGGTATCATCAAGGGAACCGAAGTTGAAAACAACGTCTATGACATTGAAAAGCTAGTTGAAAAGCCACTGGCTCATCAGGCTCCTTCAAATCTGGCCATTATGGGTCGTTATGTCTTGACTCCAGACATTTTCGACAAGATTGATGAAACCGAACCTGGTGTGGGCGGTGAAATCCAGCTTACCGATGCATTATCCAAGCTCGACTCAATTTACGGAGTGACCTTCGAGGGAAAAACCTATGACATAGGAAACCGTTTCGAATGGCTAAAGACTTCAATCGAGTTTGCATTGGATGATGAAGAGTCCAAGGACGCATTGATTGATTACATGAAATGCATGATTCACAGCTGTGAATAATTACCCTAACATTTGTTGGGGATTCAATACTTTTTTTTTAATATTTTAACATGTGATTAAATGCAGTACAGATTAATTGAAAAGACTGGAGATAAGATTTTTCCATTGGGGTTCGGTGCAATGAGATTGCCCCTTAAAAATGGTAAAATCGATAGAGATAAGGCTAAAGAATTAATCTATTATGCAATTGACCAAGGAGTTAATTTTATTGATACTGCATATCTTTACGGAGATAGTGAAACGTTTTTAGGTGAAATTCTTAAAGGAGACTATTCCGATAAAGTCAAAATATCCACTAAATTGCCTGCCATTAACGTTCGAAAATATGAGGATATGGAAGATATCCTGGACGAACAGCTTAAAAGGCTTCAAAGGGATTTCATTGATTACTATCTGGTTCATGCCGTTGATTTAAAGGCAATGAATAGGCTCATTAAAAAAGATCTGTTTAAATTCTTAAATAAAGCCCGCAGTGAAGGCAAAATTAAGCACATCGGTTTTTCATATCATGGCCCTAAAGAAGAATTCCCAATATTGATTGACGGTTATGATTGGGATGTGGTGATGGTTCAATATAATTATTTTGATGAGAATGTCCAGGCCAGTGTTGAAGGCATTGAACATGCAGCTTCCAAAGGCATGGGTATATTCATAATGGAACCTTTAAAAGGAGGTATTCTTGCAGGTAAAATGCCTAATGAAGCTGAAGAGGTATTTAAAAAAGCAAATCCCAATAAAAGTAATGCTCAATGGGCTATGGAATGGGTTTTAAATAATCGTAACGTTACATGTGTATTTTCCGGAATGAACTCGTTTGAACAATTGGATGAAAATCTGGAAATAGCGTATAAAACAACTCCATTATCCATGAGTTTTGAGGATATGGAAACAGTTGAACTTGTAAAGAGAGTTATGAGGAATTCCCTTAAAATCAACTGTTCCACCTGTGGCTATTGTATGCCTTGTCCGCAGGGCGTTAACATTCCTGAATGTATGAAAATCTACAACGAGAAATATTTATTCAACCATAAAGGCTTTATGAATCAGTCTCAAATTGATTATTTTCAGTATGTGGGTGGAATAATGGGCAATTCCGGAAATGCCGGCAAATGTAATGGTTGCGGGCGATGCTTAAGAAAATGTCCTCAAAAGCTGGATATTATTTCGGAATTGGATAAAGTCAAAAAAGAATTTGAATTGCCTGGCATGAAATATGTCCTGTCATTTGTTCGCCATATTGGTTTTCCTATGTATAGGCTATTTGTTAAACTGTTGAACCGCTAATTCTTTCTTATTTTTTCAGTAATTTCCTCCCATTCCTGGGATTCGACCACATCAAAGCTTTCTCTCCATAATTTTTGTCTGATTATGTTTGAGGTTTCAGTGAAAATCGGATTATTTCGCTGTTTTATGAAATAATCATAGTAGTCATATGGCATGGTTATCACCTTATTTTTTTTATTAATATTTCTTATTGATTTATATTCTATTTAAAGCTTGTTGAGCTCACTATTAAGAATTGTAGTCACTCTTAAGAATTGTTGTGACTGCTAAGAATTGTTCTGAGTGCTAAGAATTGTTATCACTGATGCATGTCATTTAAGTTTTTTCGAACTAAAAAATTTAATATATTTCAAATTCCAATCTTAATATATAGGTGAAAAAAATGAAATTGGAAGAATTAATTGCGCCATGCCCAAAATGCGGTTCAAAAGATAAGATAGCTCATAGAAAGCTCTTAGACAATCATCGAGCACATGCTGAGATGGAAACTGTTAAATGTGAAGAATGCGGCTATATTTTCTTTGTAAACGAAAGTATGGATGAAGATGAGAAAAAGAAATTATTAAACGAATTAAATAAAGTTTATGGTTAAAATGACGTTTCATGTAATGATTATCCCTACTCTGAATTGTCCATCCAATTGCAAATATTGTTGGGGTTCTGAAAATAAAAAAGAAATGATGGATATAGAAATAATTGACCAGATTATTGAATGGTTGGGTGATTTTAGGGACGATAAGGTTCATTTTACTTTCCATGGTGGTGAACCCCTCCTTGCAGGTTATGATTTTTATAAGATTGCTCTTGAAAAGCTGTCTAAATTACCGAATTTAGAGGGATTTTCTCTTCAAAGTAATATTTGGCTTTTAACTGAGGAATTGATAGACCTGTTCGTCGAATATGATGTAGTGGTAAGTACAAGCATTGATGGTCCAAAGGAAATCAATGATTATCAAAGGGGAGAAGGTTACTTTGATAAAACCATGTCCAAATACGAGCTTGCAAAAAGCAAAGGCTTAATAATCAATTTTGTTTTGACGGTTACTGAATATTCTAAGGACTTTTCCGATGAATTGTATGAGTTCTTTAAAGGAGAACAAATGAGTTTAAAGATTCATGCAGCACTTCCATCTTTAAGGGGAGACAATGCAGATCCATGGGCTCTCAATCAGGAAGAACATGGAAAATTGCTCATTGATTGGCTCGATAAATATCTTTATGATCTGGACAAGTTCTCAATAATGGATTTGGACCATATCACAAAATCCAGTTTAAGGAGAAGAGGAACTCTATGCACATTTGCTGACTGTATAGGAACTACATTGGCTGTCGGAGCAGACGGTGCAATATATCCTTGTTATAGGTTTGTTGGAATGGAAGATTATGTTTTAGGCAATGTTTCAACTAATCCTAGCTTTGATGATTTAAAGGATTCTGATGCATGGGCAAAGCTTCAGGAATTCAGAGATTATGTTGATGAAAACTGTAAGAAATGCAGACATGTTAAATATTGTGAAGGAGGCTGTCCTTATAATGCAATTGTTGCATATCAGACTCCGCAGGCTGTTGATCCTCAGTGTACGGCATATAAGATGATTTTCGGCGAAGTTTCTAAAAGAATGAATAAGGAATTTGCAAAATCCGCTTTTGGAATGGGAGGGCCGGCACCTAGAAAAGAAGGCGATCCTTTCAGCATTATGGATTTGGCCATGAAATAATTAATGCAGATACAATGATGTTATACTGCCGATATTTGGAATTTAGAAATAATTATCATTATTTTTCATTATATTTATAAAGCATACTGAACATAAATAGTAATATTATATTATTAATGGGGATAAAAACATGTTAACCTCTGTACAAAAAGAAATTTTACAAACACTTATAAACTTATATCAGTCCTCTGACGGTAAATCAATTAAGGGAGAGGACATTGCTGAAGTTATGAACAGAAACCCTGGAACCATTCGTAATCAGATGCAGTCACTCAGAAGCCTAAGTTTAGTTAAGGGTGTTCCAGGTCCGAGAGGAGGATATAAGCCAACAATTGAAGCATATCATTCATTAAATATATCAATCAGTGAAAAAGAAGCAAAAGTCCCTATTTATAAAGGAGATGAAAGATTACCTGATATCTCCGTTGCAAAAATCGAATTCACTTCAGTTCCTCAACAGGAAGAATGTGAAGCTGCCATTAAGGTTCTTGGGAGCATTAAGGATTTGAATCTCGGCGATACGATAAAGATAGGCCCAACTCCGGTAAACAACCTTGGAATCATGGGTGAAGTCGTTGGAAGGGACGATATGGACAATATCCTGCTTGTTGACACAACTACCATAAGAAGCATACCCAAGCAAACGGTGGGAGACATTGCAAGCAAAAACGTCATTTCTTTAAAAACGGACTGCAATCTTAAGGAAGTTGCAAGAATATTTTCCGAAAACAAGATTGAAGGCGCTCCTGTCATGAAAGACGGCAAGGTGGTCGGAGTATTTACGGTCACAGACTTGATACAGGCATATGCCGAAGATAAGGAGGATGAAGTTGTTGTGGGAGATATGATGTCAACTAAGGTCATTATCGTTAACGAGGACTTGAAAATTGCAAAGGCAATTGAAATAATGTTCAAGAAATCCATTTCAAGGCTGATAATAGCTGATAAGGATAATAACCTCCTTGGAATCGTTACAAGAACCGATTTGATAAATTCCATAACCAATTTCGAGGAATTCCCAATTTTTACTAATTAAGTGTGATTTAATGGATAAAGTTACCCAATTAACCGTAAAAGAGGATATGAAGGTATCCGAGCTTATAGAACAGTTTGACAAATCAGGCGTTCTGGGTTCCGGAAGGGTTGCCAGAGCATCGAATATACTGGCCGACATGATAACCGATGAGGATATGAACGTCTTCATGAGCCTGGGCGGGCCATTGATTCCCGGAGGGCTTAGAAATATCGTAACCAACATGGTTCGTGAAAGGCATGTCAATCTTATCATTTCAAGCGGAGCCAACATTACTCATGACATGCTTGAGGCATTCGGAGGAAGCCATTATCGTGACGAAGGACGTGACGACGAGGATTTGAATGCCGATGGAATAGGAAGGATTGCAGACATTAATGTTGGATCAGATGATTTCGCCATCTTTGAAAGGGAAATAACTAAGATTTTCGAGGACATTTCATCAAGAAAAAGCAAGATTTCCATTCAGGAACTCCTGTATGAAGTTGGACTGTTAATCGATGATGAAAACTCATTTTTAGCAACCGCCGCACGCATGAAAACCCCAATTTTTGCTCCGGGCCTGATTGACAGTATGTTCGGCCTGCAGCTGTGGATGTTTTCCCAGGACCATGACTTTACGGTTGATGCGGTGGCAGACATGCATTATCTCTCAGATCTGGTCTTTGACAGTAAAAAGATTGGTGGAATACTTCTTGGCGGAGGACTGACCAAGCATTATACCTTGGCTTCAACCTTGCTTAGGGGAGGTCTTGATTCAGCCATTCAGATAACCCTGGACCGTCCAGAAGCGGGAAGTCTAAGCGGAGCGCCGCTTCAGGAAGCAAAATCCTGGTCAAAGGCAAGATGCGGCTCTACCCTTGAAACCGTAATTGGAGACGTTACGATAATATTTCCATTGATTTATGCAGGCGTACTGGACAGAATTTAGGTGATTTGATTGAATTATCTTATTTTAGGAGTTTTATTTGTATTTTCAGGATTTTTCATGAAGATTTCCGATGACTTTTATGATGAAGCCGGAAACCGTACGATCGCCACTATTTTCGGAATATTGTGTGCAATCGCATCAGCCCTGGCAACAGTCAGTTATTCCGGTGCGGCTTACATATTTATAGGCATACTGGTGGGAACTCTCCTGGCATTTAAGATAGACGGGTCTCATCACATTATTACCTTAATATTATATATTTTAATATGTCTGGCTATGGGACTTCCTAGCCTTCAGGTTCCGATAATACTCATCTGTGTGTTAGCAGCACTGGCTGATGAAGTAGGTCATGAATTAATAGCTAATTATACAGAAAATACTTTTATCATACTATTTTTCGAATACCGCTTTGTAATGAAAATAGTGATATTCCTATTGGCGTTATGTGGTGTTTTCTCATTCTGGACATTCATATTCTTCATTTTGTTTGAATTGTCCTATGTGGTCGGTGGTTTGGTGTTTAAAAAAGTGATTAAAAAGGAAAATGATTAGTTTTTCCTTTCTAGTCATTTAATTCAATACCTATTTTTGCAGCAAATCTTGCGAGAATAACGGTTACGATAACTGCAATAATGGTAACTACGATTGCATAAGTGAATAAACTGGATAAAGCGTCACCAGTTCCGACAAATTGTTCGATTAATTTTTGAATAGCGTCGTTCCATGCTAAACCTGCAACAAATGCAAAAGCAGTGGTAATTAATCCGAGAATTGTTTCCATGATTAATTTGGTAACTTCGTTTGCCATGTTTGTATGCCTCCTTTTAAATTAGTTGTTCATTAGATAAACAGAACATTTATATTTTATATTATTTGTTATTAAAATACTTTTAGTCAATTTAACTTTATTTTAACAGTTCTTCGCAAGCAAGTTTCGGATTGTCAGATTCATAAATGCTTCTTCCGACAATTATCGCATCAGATATTTCCAGGGTTTTTTTGGCATCTCCTCCCTGTTTTCCGACTCCCGGTGAGATTATAAATGCGTCTTCACCGACAATGTTTCTTATGTCCTGAAGGCGATTGAGGCGTGTTGCAGGTGCAACGTAGTTTTTAATTCCCATCTCAACACCCATCTTGGCTATTTCGTCTGCAGCACTTTGCAGAAACATCTTTGCTCCCGGATGTGACATTTCAGTCAGTAAAAATAATTCCTTTTCGTACTTGTCTGCAACGTCAAGACATGCCTTGACGCTGTCGGGTCCGACAAATCCGTGACAGATTATGGCATCTGCTCCTGCCTTGAATGTCTCTTCGCAGATTTTTTCGTTTGTCGCATCGATATCCGCTACCTTAAAGTCACATATCACCTTAAATCCAAAGTGATCCTTAAGTTTTTTTATGATTTCAAGGCCTTCAGCAAGTGCGAGAGGATAACCTATCTTTATGGTATCTATATTGTCTGAAATTTTCTCACAAATGTTGATTGCCTCATATTCACTTCCCACATCCAATGCTAGAATTAAATTGTTTTTTATATTCATATAAATTATATTTGTATTTGTTATATTAAGTATTTTTGTAAAATAAGCTTGTATAATTAATGAATTAATTCAAGTTTAATTGATTTATTTTTAATTTCATATTATATATTTAAATACTATGAAAATGAAATGTATTAATATCAAATGTAATTTAAACTTAATAAATTTAAGTTTGCCTAAAAATTTGATAAAAAATAAATTTTGAAAGAGAGGAATTTATCATGCATATTATGGAAGGATATCTACCTATGATGTGGTGTACGATCTGGTATGTAATATCATTCATCGTCGTTGCATACGGTATATATCAAATCAATAAAATAGTAGGCGAAACTCCAGAATCCAAAGCTTTGCTTGCGGTTAGTGGAGCATTCATGTTCGTCTTATCATCTTTGAAACTGCCATCTGTTACTGGAAGCTGTTCTCACCCTTGTGGTAACGGATTAGGTGCCGCTTTATTCGGACCTGCTGTAACTGCTGTTTTAGCAACTATTGTTCTTCTTTTCCAAGCTATCTTACTTGCACACGGTGGATTAACCACTTTAGGAGCAAACATTTTCTCAATGGGTATTGTAGGACCTTTAGTAGCTTGGCTGATTTACAAATTATTACTCAAAGCTAATGTCTCATCAACAATCGCAATTTTCTTTGCAGCATTTTTAGGTGACTTATTAACTTACGTTGCTACTTCATTCCAATTAGCTTTAGCTTTCCCATCTCCAAGTTTCGGAAGCGCATTAACTAAATTTTTAGTTATTTTCGCAGTAACTCAAGTGCCATTGGCTGTTGGTGAAGGTATCTTAACAGTAATTATCTGGGATAGATTAAAAGTATACAAACCAAAATTATTAGCTAAACTCGATGCTTTAGCTCCTAATGAGGCATAAGGTGATAACATGGAAAAAACAACATTAATTATATTAGCTGTAATCTGTATAGTTATCTTCCTTGCACCATTAATAATGTATAATGGTCATGGAGAAGATGACGGATACTTTGGTGGAGCAGATGACGCTGCAGGTGAAGCTGTTGAAAAAACTGGTTTTCAACCTTGGTTTTCATCTATTTGGGAACCTCCTAGCGGAGAAATAGAAAGTTTAATATTCGCTCTTCAAGCTGCTATAGGAGCAATCATTATCGGTTACTTCTTTGGATTATGGAGAGGACAATCTAAAGGAGATGAATAATTCATCTTCCTTTATTTATTTTTTGTGATTTTTTATGAAATTTGATATGGATTACATAGCCCACAATAACGCTTTAACGGAATCAAACCCTTATGTTAAACTCTTTTTGACAATAATCTTGCTGATTGTAACCTTGGCTCTGGATAATCTGTATTTCGATTTGTTTATATTTATTGTAATGTCTTTTGTTATACTGGTTATAGCAAAAATCAATTATAAATCCTATTTGAAATTCCTATCAATTCCAATGGCATTTCTTATAATAACATGTCTGTTTTTAATTTTCTTCTTTGGAAGCGGAGAAATAATCTATAGAACCGGAATATTTGGGATAGTAGTTACTAAGGATTCCCTGCATTACGGGGTTTACACGTTTGCCCGTGTTATGGGATGTTTACCTTGTTTGGGCTTTTTAGCGCTCACTACACCAATTGCAAAAATATTGCATTGTTTAGGTGAATTAAAAGTTCCTAAAGTCGTAATTGAAATTGCCCTTCTGATGTACAATACAATATTTATATTCCTGAATGAAATAGATACAATGCAGAAGGCACAGCAAACAAGACTTGGATATCATTCCTATATGAATTCATTCAAATCATTAGGCGCTCTTGCAAGTACGATATTTTTAAGATCTCTTGATAAAAGCGAAACGATGCAGAACGCTCTTGATTCAAGAGGATATGACGGTGAACTTCCAGTTTATAAACCAAAAAATTGAGGTAATTTAAATGTTAGAGGTTAAAAATCTTAAATATTCATACAATAACGATTATCAGGCTTTAAAGGGAGTAAGTTTAAAAATCGAAAGGGGAGAAATGGTTGCCCTTTTAGGTAAAAACGGTGCAGGCAAATCCACATTGTTCCTTCATTTGAATGGAATCTATGAGCCGGATGAAGGCCAGGTATTCATTGACGGCGAAGAGCTTAAATACGACAAGAAATCCCTGCTTAAGTTCAGGCAAAAGGTTGGAATCGTATTTCAAAACCCTGATGACCAGATTTTCGCCCCTACAGTTGAGGAGGACGTGGCTTTCGGTCCTTTAAATTTAAAGCTGCCGATGGAAGAGGTTCAAAACAGGGTTGAAGAGGCTCTTGAGCGTGTCGGAATGAGCGGCTATGAAAAGACTGCTCCTCACCATTTAAGCGGAGGCCAGAAGAAAAGGGTCGCAATTGCCGGAATATTGGCCATGAAGCCTGAAATCATGGTTTTGGATGAGCCTACCGCAGGACTTGACCCTCAGGGAGTAACCAACTTGTCAGCATTGCTTAAGGAACTTAATGAGGAAGGAATAACGATTATCATTTCAACCCACGAAGTCGATCTGGTTCCGGATTACGCAAACAGGACTTTTGTCATGGTTGATGGAGAGTTGATTGCTGAAGGAACTCCCAAAGAGATATTTTCACAGCCTAATATCCTGGAACAGGCCAATCTTAAGGTTCCTATCGTAACGGAGCTTTTCCAGCAGTTGGAAAAGGACGGCTTTGACATGGAAGGAGACTATCCTTTGACAATCGATGAGGCCAGATATAAGTTTTTAAAGCTTATCAACAAAAACTAATTTTTTTTAATTTTTTTACTGCTTAATCATTTTTACCGAATAATTATTATATTAATATGAACATATTTCTTTGTAAGGTGAAATTATATGAGGATTGGAATTTGCGATACAACTTTTGCCCGTTTTGATATGGCGGCAGCAGCTATTGATGAGCTTAAAAACAACGCTCATGACTTAAAAATCATTCGCCAAACCGTTCCGGGAGTCAAGGACCTGCCTGTCACAGCCAAAATCCTCATAGAAGAGGAAAACTGTGATATCGTAATGGCACTTGGAATGCCGGGACCTATGGAAAAGGATAAGATGTGCGCTCACGAAGCGTCAACAGGTCTCATCAATGCCCAGTTAATGACAAACACCCACATATTGGAGGTATTTGTCCATGAGGATGAGGAAGAAGATCCTGTTGAGTTAAAGAAGCTCGCCGAAAACAGGGCAAGGGAGCATGCTCAAAACCTGATTAAGATGATGTATCATAGAAAAGCTATGAGAAAAGAAGCTGGTATGGGAATGCGTGAAGGAAAGGAAGATGCAGGCCCATTATAAAATCAATAAAAGTGTTTAAAAATGGAAATATCAGAAAAAGACAAACTGGATACATATATCATTATCCCTGCCTACAACGAAGAGACAAGGGTTCGCCCGGTGGTTGAGGGAATAGCCGAAAAGGGATTCAAGATGGTCATTGTCAATGACGGCTCTTCAGACAATACTCTGGAAGTTTTAAAGGATTCCCAAAGAAAATATCCTAAAAACATCTTTATTTACAATCATATAATTAACCGTGGCGTTGGAATGGCAATGCAAACAGGATTTGAAGCCGTTTTAAGGTATAATCCACGTTTTATAGTTAATATAGACGCTGATGGACAGCATTCAATCGACGATTTGGAAAAGGTAATCGAGCCGCTGGTAAGCGGCAGGGCAGAGGCAGTAATCGGCGTAAGGCCCCTTAAGGACATGCCCAAATCCAGAAACATCGCAAACGCAATAATGAACCTTCTGACAAAGATTTTCTATGGCGTTGATGTAAGCGATTCCCAGACAGGATTCAGGGCGCTGACGATTGACGCTTTAAACAAAATCACAATAAACGCTCAGGGTTATCTGATATCTTCCGAATTCATACGTGAAATTAATGATAATGACATTCCTTTTGAAGAGGTAACTATTCAAACGATTTACACTCCAGAAACCCAGGCAAAAGGAACGAATTATAAAGTCGCAATCAAGATTCTCTTTCAGATGATGAAGCATAAATTATTAGATTAGTGAGGTGCAGTTATGTTTATTTATTCTATTATTTTTCCGATTTTAGCGATAATAGTTATTGGAATTTTATTTTTAAGATTAAGAAGAGGCAAAACTTCTTTATCTTCATTTGTTGTTTGGACTGTAGTTTTAATATTCGTTATATTGTTTTCAGTTTTCCCTGATGCAAGTCTTGTTTTTGCAAGGGCGTTCGGAATAACCCGTGGATTGGATTTCCTTATAATAGCTGCTCTGGTTCTGATTTTCTATTTGGGCGCAAAGCTCTACTATAAGCTCGACCATCTCCAGGATGACGTAAATAAAATCGTTAAGGAAGTAGCCCTGAACAATGAAATTACTTTAGATGATGAGGAAAACAAATAATGATATACTTCATGGGATGCACCGCACGGGAAAAGGAAACTTCAATCGGCGAAGCAACTGAAAAGCTGTTGAAAAAGGCAGGCGTCGATTACAGGGTTTTAAAGGATGAGAAATGCTGCGGATCTGTATTGTTAAGAACAGGATTTATCGATGACGCTTTAAAACAGATTGAAAAAAATACTGAAATTCTAAAAGGCGAATTGATATTAACTTCCTGTGCAGGCTGCTACAAGACCTTAAAGGATGATTACGAAGGTTTGGAAGTAATTCACATCTCACAGTTTTTAAATCAGTTAATTAATGAAGGCAAGCTAAATCTTGATAAAAAGGATTTTAATGTAACCTATCACGATTCATGCCATCTTGGACGCCACTGCGGAGTTTACGCAGAACCCAGGGAGGTCATTTCAAGCATTGCCAATTTGGTTGAAATGCAAAACAATATGGATAACAGTCTCTGCTGCGGTGCCGGCGGAGGAGTCAAATCAGCATACCCTGAAATAGCTGATGAAATGTCAAAGTCCCGAATTAATCAGGCGTTAAACACTGATTGTGAGGTATTAATAACCTCATGCCCGTTCTGCAAGCTCAATTTGAAAAACGATGATATTGACGTTCTGGATTTAACCGAGTTTTTAATCAAATATGGGGGAGCATAAATGAAGACAAGTGAACTTGAAACAATGAGAAAGTCATTCAATACCGTAAAGTCAAGATCCAGTCAGATTAAGGATTCTCCTCAGGTTAAAAGACTGATTGAGAGGGTTCGTGAAATCAAGAGATACTCCATAGAAAACTCAGACGATTTATACAATCAAGCCATTGAATCATTCAAAAGAAACGGAATCGACGTTGAGTTTGCTGAAACCAAAAAAGACGCAATTAATATCATAGAGGATTTGTTATATGATTATGATTCAAAAACCATTGCAAAGGCAAAGTCAAATACCTTGGGTGAAATCAATCTCAAAAAGGAATTGGCAGCAAAAGACATTGACGTTGTCGAAACCGATTTGGGAGACAGGATTCTGCAGCTTAAAAAGACTGACAACAAGCCCGTTCATCCAACGGGTCCGGCTTCACACTTAAACATTTCAGAGATTACTGATATTGTTAATGATTCCCTCAACAGTGACGTTAATCCTGTTCCACGTGAAATCATGGAGCTTGTCCGTGAAGATGTTTTAAACCGGCTTGAAAATGCATGTGTAGGTATATCAGGTGCCAACGCAATAGCTGCCGAAGAGGGATCATGCATTATGGTTCACAATGAGGGCAATATTTCACTGGTTTCGCTGAAGGATTTGCATATAATCGTAGCTGGAATCGATAAAATAGTGCCAACACTGGAAGACGCCGTCTCAATTGCAAAGCTTGAAACCGTCTATGCCACAGGAAACTATGTAACCTCATACATGAACGTGATATCCGGTCCTTCAAAGACAGCAGATATCGAAAAAAAGCTATTGAAAAACATGTACGGCGCTGAAAAGGTAGTTGTAATCCTTTTGGACAACGGAAGAAGCTCAGCCAGCCAGGAATGCCTGTGGTGTATTGGATGCGGAAACTGCGTGGTTCACTGTCCGGTGTACAATGCTGTCGGAAATGAGTTCGGATTCAACAATTACCTCGGCGGAAGAGGAGTTGCAATGTCAAAATTCATTGAGGATGACGAGACCTGCTATGAATCCGGCCTTTACATGTGCACGTTATGCGGATTGTGCACGCTTAACTGTCCAGTAGCCATTCCAACAAATGAAATCATTGAAAACCTAAGGAAACTGTCATCACAGGTTGGATTTTATCCTAAGGCTCATGGAAAAATCAAGGATAACGTAAAAAGCCACGATTCACCATATTAAGACATTCATGTTCAATTTTAAAATATTAAAATTGAACGTTTTATTAATATAATCTTTTTTTGATAAATTTTAATAGTATATTTTTTTTATTTTTAAACAATTTGTTCGTGAAATTTTTTTTAAAGGTTAAATCATAAAATCGCAATTTTTTAGTCCATATTTCATGATTTTTATAAGTTCATTCAAAATTGATATTCTATTTTTGAACAGTTGTAATTAATTTTAGTGTGAAAAAACTATACAAATCAATATAAAAATTTTTTAAAAATACCTAAAAACTAAAATTAATTTAAATATTTTGATTATTCTTATAAATAAATATTAAATTTTATATAAGATAAAAATATAACTATTAATTGTAAATAATTAATGTTATTTACTATAATGATAGTTAATTTATAATTTTTAGAATTAACTATCTGTAAGTAAAGAAATTTGGAGGGATTAAATGAAATCTAGAACATATGTATTAATGATAATGTTGATGTTTTTCTTAACATTGTCCTGTGCACATGCTAGCGAAAATCTAACAGCAACTGATGATACATTGTTATCAATTCCTGTTGATGATATAGAGTTATCTTCTCCAATAGATAATGAAATATTAGGTGCTGAACCGAGTATTAATGAGATAAATTATGATAGTTTAGTTATTAAAGATATAAACTTTACTGGGGATTCTACCAAATTGAATATTGAAGGATTTTCCCAAAACGGCCTGGTCATGTCTGACTTTACCATGACAATCACTCCAGCAGCCGACTCTTCAAAACTTGATTTGCAAATGAAGATTCCTGAAGTAAAGTATACTGATTATAATAGCACTATGTTTACATTTAAAAACCTTGATTTATCCATTTTACCTAGTTCAAATCCATCAGCCCTTGAATTTTCAGTTCTTATGGATACCTTAGATTTGGTAACCGGAACCGAGCAAGTTAATTTAAAAGACCTTAATTTGTTCTTCAAATCCTATCCTGAAGTAAACGGCGTTACCTTATTAGTCGATATTGCTGACTTTGAGTATAACGATTATGAGCAGACCTATTTGCACTTCAAGAATTTGGATTTTGATATGGCATTGGGCATGAATGGAAAATATATTGATTTAGACGTAATTCTGCCGACTATGCAGCTTATAACTGCAGATAACGGTATCGATATGGCCAATTTGGATTTATCTATTGATTTGACTGGTTATAGCTTAGCAGATCTTGGCATTTCTGCTGTCATGTCAGATTTCATATACACCAACTTTAATGATGTTAACTTGAAGATTACTGACATGTTTTTATCACTTGAACCGATGTTAGATTCAACAGATTTCAATTCAATTATTCGTATGTCAACTTTCGACTTCACTGGTATAAATTCTAGTGATTTTCAGTTCCCAGGTTTCAATATTAGTAGCTTAGACTTTGAAAACTTCACTACTGGTATGGACTTGTCTAGTGTAGACCTGTCTGGTGTAATATCTATTTTAGATGTTTCTAAAATGGACTTATCCAGCCTTGTTTCCTATTTGAGTTCAGGATTCAAAATTACCACTTATACTGATAATATGCCTGGTCAATACAAAAGTTCTATAGACTTCAATGCTATTGACCTTTCCAGTACTGGTTTAGGTGTTAATGTTTCAGGCTTTAATTTAGGAAGCCTCTTTTCAAGCATGAACTATTCAAGTTTAGGCTCAAGCGTGTTAAATTTAACGGGATTGTTCGAATCATTCGGCATTAATGTGTCCGATTTGGGTGTCAATGTGTCAGGCTATAATCTGTCTGCAATCACCATTTCAGACATTTCATCTATTATGAGCGATCCTAATTTCAATATGTCTGCTATTTTCTCTAAAATAGACTTATCCAATCTTGATATGGGTGGTCTTAATTTATCTGGTTTAATATCCAGCTTTAATTTGACCAGCTTGGATTTATTTGCTATCTTGGCATTGTTTAACATTACTGACTTTGATTTGGCAGCATTTATTAACGGTTTTGATTTGCAAAAATTCTTAAACCTCTTCTTAAAGAAAGATGTTCCATCCAATAAGACAGTTCCAAGCACTCCAGTTAAGCAGAGTCCGGTTAAATCAACGTCCACTTATGTAGCTCAAAAGACATATACCGTTACGCGCGTATCAGACAATCAGGTAATCTGTAAATCAAAATTCTTTATCCTTGATTACTTGAACAAACTGTTCAACATGACTTTCATCAATGGACACCTTTTAATATACATTGATGGTGAGCTTGTCTTTAACGGTACCACAACCGATGATTTAACACAGGTCTTATTTGAAATCATTGATAAATACCTTGGAGAACATGAAATAACGGTAGAATTCACTGATAGTGCAAATAAAACGAATACTTATAAGGAAAAAATAATGGTGGAATAATTTCTGCCATTTTTTTATTATTTTTTTTATCAAAATCTATTTTTTAAACTCTTCTAAAAATTCTATAAACACGTTGAAGAATTCTGAGTAGTCATCACTGAAAAAGAAATCCATTCCATTGAAAATGTAAAAGCTTATGTTTTCGATTTTCTCTTCAAGGGGATAGGTATCGTATTCAAGGGTATAATGGGTATTTTGTGAATCGCTGACGATTAATGTCTTTGCGGTGATGTTGGTTAATTTGTCTTCTACATTGTATTCAAGGACAGCGTCATTTCTGTATTTCAAATCGTAAATCTCTGTAAACATTCCTTCATCGGCAAATTCATCCATCAGTGCGTCAATTTCCCGTAAACTTAAATTATGATATATTTCCTTGGAAAATAGCTGTGAAAAGATTAGCCTGTTGATTGAAACCATGATTCTTGATATTGATTGGCTGTAGATGTCCTCGTCATAATAATCGTCGGATGAGGAAATCATGGCGTCTATGGCTTTAGAAAATATGTATCGGTTGCCGTCCGTTTTAAATGCGCTGTTTCCGATTATCAGAAATTCCATTTCATCGCGATATTCGCATGCCCATGTAAATGCCTCATATCCGCCGAATCCAACTCCAAGAATACCTAAAACATTTTTAATGTTGAATTTTTCGGCCAAAAATCTTCTTTTGAAGTTAACACAATCTAAAATCGAATATTGAGGATATTCATATCTCAATCCGCTTGTGGATGGTGAAGATGATTCAGGAAATCCCAAAGACGTAATTGAAATGTAGAAAAAGTTATAATCGGACAGTATGCTGTCGGGGCCGACCAGGTGTCCAAGTTCATCAAAGGAGGAATAGTTGCCGTTGAATCTGTGGCAGAATATGAATGCGTTGGTGATATTGCCGTCGTCATCATATTCCGGAGTCCCTCTGGTGGCGTACTCAACAGGCATATCGTTGAGAACACGGCCGTAGTCGAATTTAAACTCTTTCATAATGTATTTTTCGCAACTGTATTTGGTGTTTTCCATTATGTTTTTCACGAATTTAAATCTGTTCTATAAATTATATAAAGTAATTGTTTTACTGTACACTTTTTGTTTAAATTTTTCAATCAACTGGCATAATGCCGGAGTGAAAAATGCCTAATAATTATCAACAAATTTTTCATTTTCCATCAATTTCTCAAAATAAAGCATATACTTATAAACTAGGAAATAAAGATATAACTATATTATATTTTAATATTTTATTATATGAACGGAGGAAATACATGCTTCTATTAATAAGTCCTATAAACCATGAAGAAGCTCTTGAATCTATTAAAGGTGGAGCAGATATTGTTGATGTTAAAAATCCTAAAGAAGGCTCTTTAGGCGCTAATTTCCCTTGGGTAATTAAAGAAATCAGGGAATTGACTCCTGAAGACAAGCTTGTCAGCGCTACTTTAGGTGACGTGCCTTACAAACCTGGTACAGTTTCCCTTGCAGCAATGGGCGCTCACGTTTCAGGGGCAGATTATATCAAAGTAGGATTATATGGAACCAAAAATTACGATGAAGCTGTTGAAGTTATGAAAAATGTATCTAAAACTGTTAAAGATGTAAGTCCAGATACCATTGTAGTAGCTGCCGGATATGCTGATGCCCATCGTGTTGGTGCCGTTGATCCAATGGAAATTCCGAAAGTTGCTCGTGACGCTAACTGTGATTTGGCAATGCTTGACACTGCAGTTAAGGACGGTCATACATTATTTGATTATTTGGATATTGATAAATTAACTGAATTCGTTCAGGAAGCTCACAGCTATAATCTAAAGACAGCTCTTGCAGGATCCGTCAAAAAGGATCAGTTAAAACCATTGTATGATATTGGTTGTGATGTTGTCGGTATCAGAGGCGCTGCCTGTGTAGGCGGGGACAGAAATACCGGAAAGATACATCATACTGCTGTAGCTGAGCTTAAAGAATTATGCGATTCATTTTAAATAGGTGTTTATGATGTTTTCTAAAAAAGTTCAAGAAGCAAGAATGTCTTATACTTTTGATGATTTTTTACTTACTCCAAATGCCAGTTACGTGGAGCCAAAAGACATTGACACTACTGTTCAATTGTCCAAGGGCATTACGCTTAACATTCCTGTCTTAAGTGCCGCTATGGATACTGTTACCGAAGCCAAACTGGCTATAGCAATGGCGCAGGAAGGAGGTATCGGAGTAATTCACAGAAATATTTCACAAGACAGACAAGTTGAAGAAGTTAAAAAGGTTAAGTCCGCCGAAGATTTGACCATTCGCGATGTAGTAACGATTACTCCTGATTCCACTATCCTTGAAGTTCAGGCTAAAATGCAGGATGAATTAATTAGCGGTCTTCCTGTTGTTGACGGCGACAAGATTATAGGCATCATCTCAAAAAGGGATATCAGGCCGGTCATCAAGTCAGATCCTCAAAAGACCGTTAAGGACATCATGACTTCAGACGTTGTCACTGTCGAGGAGCCGATTACTGCCGAAGAGGCTTTAAACATAGCTTATGAAAACAAGGTTGAAAGGCTGCCTGTTCTTCACGACGGCAAACTGGTGGGTATTATCACTATTAAGGATATATTAAACCAGGCCCAGTATCCTAAAGCCGCACGTGACAAAAATGGCAATTTCCTTGTTGCAGCAGCATGTGGACCATTTGATTTGGACCGTGCAATGGCTTTGGATGAGGCCGGAGCAGATATAATTTCAATCGACTGCGCTCATGCACACAACATGAACGTTGTCAAGTTCACAGAAACCATGAAGGACAATATCGATGCTGAATTGTGTGTCGGAAACATCGCAACCGCAGAAGCCGCAGAAGACCTGATTTCAATGGGCGTTGATGCCCTTAAGGTTGGTATCGGTCCTGGTTCAATGTGTACCACCCGTATCGTTGCAGGTGTCGGTGTGCCACAGCTAACCGCAATTTCAGATGTTGCAGATGCAGCCGAAGATTCAGGAATTCCTGTAATTGCAGACGGAGGTATCAGATACTCCGGTGACGTTGCAAAGGCAATAGGTGCAGGTGCGGATGCAGTAATGCTTGGTAATCTGCTTGCAGCATCATACGAAGCTCCTGGTGACGTTGTCATAATGAACGGTAAGCAGTACAAGAAATACCGTGGAATGGGTTCAATGGGCGCAATGACCAGCGAATATGACGGTGGAGCTGACAGGTACTTCCAGGGTACTCACAACAAGACCAAAAGTAAGATGAACCACACTAAATACGTTCCTGAAGGAATTGAAGGCGCTGTTCCTTACAAGGGAACCGTCAGTGAAATATTATTCCAATTGGTTGGTGGTTTAAAGTCTTCAATGGGTTATTGTGGAGCTAAGGATATCTCTGACATGCAGAAAAAGGCTCAATTCGTAAGAATTACAAGCAGCGGTATCAAAGAGTCACATCCTCATGATTTGCTGATTACTAACGAAAGTCCTAATTATCATACTTTCGATTAGAAATTCAATGCTATTTTGAGAAAATGCTTAATTATTTTCTTAAATACATTGATTTTACCATTAACTTTAAATATGATGTGATACAATATTATTACATTAGATAATTTTATGATTGTTTTTAATCATGGTAAATCGTAAAGATTTACATTTTTATTATTATTTTTTGAATGGAGAGAAATTAAAATGGCAAGAACTAAAAAAGTAGGTATTACAGGTAGGTTCGGTGCAAGATACGGAAGAAAAGCTAAAAGATCTGTTAAACTCATCGAAGAAAACATGAAAAAGAATCATGTTTGTCCTAAATGTGATAGACCATATGTAAAAAGACAAGCTGCTGGAATTTGGAAATGTAGAAAATGCGGTGCAGTATTCACCGGTGGAGCTTACGTTCCTCAAACCCCTATGGCTAAATCCGCAGCACGTAGTATCAGATATATTAAAACGGAGGAATAATCCTTGTATAAGTGTCCACGCTGTGGAACAGAAGTAGATCAGAGAAGCTACATGGACAACAAATGTCCTAATTGTAGATACAGGATTTTATTTAAAAATGTTCCTGAAGTAACCAGATGGGTATCTGCTAGTGTTCCCGATGGTAACATGGCCAATAGAGTCGGCCTTAAAAAATAGAATTAAACCAAGATTTTTATCTTGTTTAATCTATAATTTTTTTTACTATTTTTGATTTAAATGTTAATTTCAACTTCCAGAAAACCTTCCCAGAAAACAAGAAAGTTCTGTAAGAATTTTTCCCATGCAACGGATTCCACTTCCGTCAACAGGGGAAAGATGAATATGCGCGAGCTTTTGCTTAAGGCTCTTGCAGAAGAGGAGGTTAATCTGGCTATTGTCAATGAGATTAAGGGCAATCCGAGCAAAATCACTTTCTACTCCAACAGGGGAGATGAACTGCTTTCAATCCTTATAACCGTAAGCATTTCAAATGAAAGGCTGAATGTCTCACCGTCAAAATTGAAAATAGTATCCGAAGTTGAGCAGCTCAACTGCTTAAGCGACATTATGGGCTATGAACTGGTGGATGATGCAGAGGAGAATTACATTTATATTTCCCGTGAAGACAGCGATTTGATAGCTAGGATAAACTTTATCAATAAATTTGGAGACAAGACCGATTTCCAGATTAACGTTAAAAAGATTTTGGATAAGAATGATTGAAGACAGTCCCCTGGAATCCGTTAAAAGCCAGATTTGCGTTGAATTTGAAAGTGATGCTCAGGCCAAAATCATTTACAATTCAATCGTTTTGGAATTCGAAACAGCTCCGGATTACCGCTCAACAATGGATTTGACCCTTGAAGGCAAATGCATACTGGTTGACATTGACGCTCAGGATTCGACGTCATTCAGGGCTTCCGTCAATTCGGCAATCAAATGGATCAACCTGTCTTTGGAAATCAATAACTTGACTAACGTATAAATATTATAAAAAAGTAATTTTAATAAAAAGGTGATTAAATATGGAGATTCCTGAAAATATACAACAGCAATTAAATCAGTTTCAACAGTTACAACAACAAGCTCAGGCTGTAACTATGCAAATTCAAACTGTAGAAGTTCAAATTCAAGAAACTGAAAGAGCATTGGAAGAATTAAATAAGACTGATGAAAATACTGAAGTATTCAAGCAAGCAGGTAATTTGCTTATCAAAGTGGATTACAAGGATGCAGTCGATGATGCAGAAGAAAAACTGGAAACCCTCAAGTTAAGAAAACAGACCATGGCTCGCCAGGAAGAAAGGGTCATGAAAAAACTTGAAGAAATGCAAACCAATATTCAAGCTGCAATGCAAGGAATGGCTCCTAATGGAGCTTAATTTCCATTCTTTTTTTTAGATTAACATGTCAAAGCTTAAAGAATTATCCCGTGATGATTTAGCTACCATTTCAGATGATTTTGGTGAAATGCTCGAAAGGGAAGTTTCACGCGTTATCTCAACCAAGGAACTTGAAGATCTTGATTTGGATATCACCATTAATTATGAAAATTCTCAACTTGACGTAGACGTTGATTTAGGTGTCAGTTTCGATGAATTGTCCGAAATCAATCAGGATTTATTGAATGAAGCTATTGATGAAGCTTATTTAAAGTTTGACGCTTACATCGATGAAAACTATATGGAATAAGTCTCTATTATTTTTTTTCGATTTTTGAAGTAATACTTTTTATTACTTTTTATAATACATAGGTATTACTTTTTTAGCAAAAAGTATTTATACTTGTAAATTAAATTATAATATAGTTTGAAGTTAATTAAATAGCTCAGTGTAAACACATATTTTTTCTGTCTTTCAAAAATTCCCTCTTCAACTTCAAACTCCTTTTTTTTATTTTTTAAAACTTCTCAAATTCATCATATTTACTACATCATGTGTTACTTTAATCAAATGTACTTGCATTATTAGATTTTTTCAGATTGTGAAATGATTCGTATTTGAATATGATAATGTCACTTTTTCAAGCGAACTTTATTGAATTTTGTATTTTTTTAAGTTGAAAATTTCCTTGATTGTATAATTTCTATATTTTATCTAATTTTTGTTTATATTGGCATTATTTAATTGAACAGTTACTTAAAATTTAGCATTATAATTGAATTTAATTAATTCAAGTATAATTTAATTTTTATAAAATATAGGTAACTTTATATAGTATAAAGGTTAACATAATAAACAAGAGTTAAAAATCATATTTTTATACTCTCCCCTAAATTGATCATTATTTTTAATTTTCAAAATTAGGCTAAAATTTTATTTTAGCTTAATTTTCCTCCTATTGTTTTTTCGTTTATTTTAAATACCATTTTAATTAAATTTATATTAAGGGTGATTAGTTTGATTAAAAAGATACCTGTTATAGATTTAAAGGATGGTCAGGCAGTAAGCGGCAAATCAGGTTTAAGGGATACATATCAACCGCTTCAAACAGTCTTTGCTCCATCATCAAATCCGATTGAAATCGCTCAGGGACTGAAAATAAACGGTGCAAGCGAGATGTACATTGCCGATTTAGACCTCATTGAAAGCAATGGCCACAACATAAATGACATAAAGATGGTCAACACGATTCTTCCGGTCATTTTGGATGCCGGGGTTAAAAACGCAGAATCATTTGAATTTTTCCTGGATTACGCATTTAAAATCATAATTCCAACGGAAACACTGGAAAGTGTTGATGAAATGTATAAGATCTTTGAAAAGTTCCCGAAACAGAGGATAGTAATCAGCGTTGACGTAAAGGATGACGAGCTCTACAGCAAAAATCTCGATTTGACCCTTTCCGAGTTCAAGGAAATCCTCAAAAAAGTCAATCCCGATGAGATAATACTTCTTGACATATCCGGCGTGGGAACCGAAAAGGGATACAATGAAAATCTTTTAAATCTTTTCGCCGACATGAAGGATAAATTGATTATTGCAGGCGGTCTAAACAAGAATTCCATCGGTGAGCTGGAAAGTCTTGGAATAAAAAAAGTGCTTGTAGGAACGAGCCTACATTCAGGTGAAATAACAATTATATAAGTGCATGCAATGCGACATATGGGAAAGCACAAGCTGCAAGGAATAATACGATTCCTAAACCTAACTTAGGATTGTTTTCATCCAATATGCCTGAAATAATAAGTAATAATCCGAAAAATCCAAAAATTACGGGAATTATATGTGAAAATATTGTTGTTCCAATTATTGCCATTTTTAATCACTAATATTCTTTTAATTTTTTGATTATATAAATATTTACTTGAAAGTGCAATTTAGTTTTACTTTAGGTGACTTTTAATAACTTTTTTTAAGTATTACTTTTAAATATTAATAACCATGAGAATTGATACGCATCATCATCACAAGAAAGCCGGTGAAAATCTCGCCTTTGTGTTTTTCATGAACCTTGCATTCAACATTATAGTCATTGCAGGAGGTTTAGCGACCAACAGTATGGCTATTCTTGCAGACTGCATTCATGACATGTCCGATACCATTTCAATAGCTTTGGCATGGTTTCTTGAACGCATTTCCCAAAGAGATTCATCCGACAACTATTCATACGGATATCAGCGCTTTTCAATTCTCGGAGCTGTAATAATATCTGTTTTCGTTATAATAATGGCATTCGTCATATTATCGGAAGCCATTCCACGTTTATTTGCACCTGAAGGCGTTGATGCTGGAGGAATGCTTGTAGTAGCCATTGTCGGCTTGATTTTCAAGTCAATTTCAGTCTGGAGACTTCATGACGGCGAAACATTCAACGAAAAGGCAATACTCTTTCATCAGCTCGGAGACGTATTCGAATGGGTGGCTATTTTAATATTAAGCATAGTTTTGATGTTCTGGGACGGCGCGCCATATCTGGATCCCTTCGTATCAATAGGAATTGCCCTGTGGCTCATATTCAATCTTGGAAGAAACCTCTATAAGGCTGTTCAGGTACTGCTTCAAAAAACCCCGGATAACTTTGACGTGGACGAGTTCAGAAGCAGCATTTTATCAATCGACGGAATTAATGAGATTGATGACTTTCACATATGGTCACTTGACGGAATCGATTCGGTGATGACGTTAAAGGTTTCAATTGATGATTTGAAAAATCAGAGTAAAATAAAAGAAGAGATTTATAGCATTTCAAACAGATATCATGTTGTAGACATTACGATTGAATTTGACTAAGGAATAAATCATGACGCTAGTAGCTATAGGTCCCGTAACAAATGATTTGATTATCGTAGGTGATAAAAAGGAATCAAAGACAGGAGGTGCCGTTTATTTCCAGTCTTTTGTTTTTGAAGAGTTTTTTGATGATTATATTGTCATTGTCAATGGAAGCGACGAATCCTTAATCGGTGAGTTTCCGGATTCTAGTAAAGTCAAGTTAATAAAAAAGGACAATACTCACTATTTCATTAATCACTACCCTGACATTAACAATAACGACATTCGCATACAGTCAAGCAATTTTGCAGATATTCCCATAACAAAAAATGATTTGGAAGGGATTTTGCCTGATGAAATTGACGCTTTTATTTTAAATCCTTTAAACGCTTATGATTTTCCTTTGGAAACTGTCGATTACTTGAAAAGCTTTAACGTGCCGATTTATATGTCAATTCAGGGCTTTTTAAGGTATCCTGGTGAGAAAATAGATGAAGATAACTACTCCATCGCCTTGAAAAATAGCGATGAAACCGAAAAGATTATATCTTCTGTTGAAGCCCTATTTCTTGATGAATCGGAATATTCAATATTGGTTGGAGAAAACGATATTAACGACTTTAATATTTCTGAAATCATTATTACAAACGGTTCTAAAGGTTCCAGAATTATTTCTGATAAGGAATATAAAATCGAAGCCGTTAAATGCGATAATGTAATTGACTCAACCGGCTGCGGAGACACCTATATGGCAGCATACATCTCAAAAAAATTAACCACTAAATCAGTTTTAAAATCCGCTAATTTCGCATCAAAAATAGCTAGTGATAAACTCAGCTTTTTTGGCCCTTATAAACCCGTTATTTAAATTAAAGTAAACTTTATTAATTAGATAATTAATAATTATATATGATTCAAAGAATTTTAAAATAATAAACTGATAATCATGTTTGCAAACTCACCAAATGACAAAATCGAAAAGGAGTTCGAAAATCTGCGTAAAGAGCTGCTGGATTTGACTTTAAGAAACCAGTTGCTCAATTTCAAGTCCCGTGCAAAAACGGTCACTATCCTAAACCAGACTCCGCTCAATATTTTCCAGACTTTGGTCTTGCAGCAGAACAAGATGTATTTTGTAGCCAACAAAAAGGACAAGAAAGAGGAAAAGTCTTCTGTCTGGGATCACATTCCCTTTGACCTGTCAAAGTTTTCAGAAGGAAACAAGAAACTGGCTACCGATTTGACCCCGAATGAGCTTCAAAAGAGGCTGTATTACATTAACAACCAGGCCAGAACGATGCTTCAGGAACAGGGTTACAACATCCTTTATCTTGCCGTAGGATTTTTGGAATGGAAGGACAAGTCCAAGCCTAGACAGATAAATAAGGCTCCTCTTGTTCTTATTCCGGTTTCAATGGAGAGGAAAAAGGTTGGAGAATCATTCAATCTGGAATGGACCGGCGAGGACATTCAGACAAACATTTCACTTAAGGCAAAGCTTTTGGAAGCCGGAATCGAGCTTCCCGATTTTGAATTCAAGAGATACGGTGAAGTAATAGACCATTACATAGCTCAAGTTAGGCATGCGGTTGAAAGAATGGACAGCTGGAAGGTCAACGACAATATTGCCCTTGGTTTTTTTAGCTTTACAAAATTCGTAATGTATAATGACTTAAACCCTGACAGCTGGGCAGATAATGTCGATTTAACCAAAAACGAACTGATACAGGCAATATTCAATCCGGCTAAAAATGACGTTGAAGCCTTTAACGAGGAGGACGTTGACACTCAGCTAGAATACAGTACGATGTATCAGGTTCTGGATGCGGATTCATCCCAGATTGCGGCCATTCAGGACGTTAAGGCAGGACGCAACCTGGTCGTTGAAGGGCCACCGGGAACCGGTAAGTCACAGACCATCGTTAATCTGATTGCAGAGCTTCTGGCGGAAGGAAAATCAGTTTTATTTGTTTCAGAAAAGATGGCTGCGCTTGACGTTGTAAAGGACAGGCTTACAAGTGTTGGTTTGGGCAAATTCGTTCTGGAACTGCATTCACACAAGACAAGACGAAAGAAGTTCCTAAAGGATTTGCAGAAGGCAACGACCGTGCGTGCCGTGGATACATTAAATATTGACCAGACAATAAGGAAACTTGAAACCTTAAAAAGGCAGCTTGACGATTACGCAAGCGTTATTCACAGGCCGGTATTTGCAGTGAATCTCTCAGCTTTCCAATTGTACGGTATGAAGGAATCAGCTGACGACCACTTTGCACGAAAGAATGCCATGATGCCTCTGGTTCGATTCAGCAATCCGGAATCAATCTCCTTAAAGGATTTGGATGATATTATTTTAGGCCTTGAAAGCGTTGCAGAGCTCTATCAGACAATTTCAAAGGAAAATCCTTGGAGCAAATGTGAACCTAAAAGCCTGCTTCCGGCAGATTTAAGAGAAATTGAAATACTTATTAACGATACGCTGACTTCCCTTGACGCATTTCTGGTTGAGCGTGGAAGGGTATATGACATTTATGGAATCAAAAAGCCGGATACGTTAAACGAATTTAAAAAGTCACTGTCCGCTTTTGACATTATCAAATCACAGAATTCCGAGCTGATTGACGCCAAGATATTAAAATCAGGCGCATGGGAAAGGAACAATGATGACGCTTACCGCATTATTCAGCAACTGGACAGATATCAGAAAGTTGCAGGAATTCTGGACAAGTTCAATCCAGGCATTTATCACGTTAACATAGACGCATTAATATATCAGCTCAATGAACAGTCCCATAAGAAGCTGCGCTTCTTTAAAGGCAAGCAGCATGTGGAGCTTGTTGAGCGCTATTACAGGGTTCCAGTCAGCGATGACATCAATTCAATAATCAATGACCTGAAATATGCAAAGGTAGCTATCGGGCTTAAGAAAAACCTGGAAGCCAATGAGGCCCTGGCAAAACAGTATTTCGGCGATTACTGGCATCTTAATGCAGACATTAATGATTTAAAATCAATCGCCCAGTGGATGACGCAGTTCACCGCACTTACAAGGGAAGGAATCTTTTCACAGAATACCGTTGACATCTTATCAAAAGACTTGTTTGAAATCAATCCAGAAAGGGATTTGGTCGACTACATTGACTCCGGAAACGAATTCAGCAACGATTTGGACAAGCTAAAGTCCAAGCTGAACCCTAGAAGCAAACTGATATTCAAGAAAGGCGCCAATGACGTGACCTTTGAGGAATGGCAAACCCAGCTGTACAACTGGAGAGGACAGCTTTCAAGCCTTCACTTATGGTCACAGTACCTTAACACCAAAAACTCATTAAAGGGAACGTCTGCAGATTTATTCGTTGATTCCATCGAGAAAAGAAACATTAAAAAGGATGACGTAAAGGCATTGGTTGAAGGTAACTTCGCCGATTCTCTTTTAAACATTCTCTTTGTTGAAAATCAGGAACTGGCCACATTCATCGGCGAGCTTCATGAAAACAGAATCAGGGAATTCAAGGATCTGGACAAAAAGATTCTGGTATTGAACCGTAAAAGGATTTTCCATAAGCTCAACAGCAACATTCCGCAGATATTCGGAGCAACGGAAAACCCTCAGGCAAAGGTTCTGGCAGGAGAATTTACAAGAAAAAGCGGCCACCTTCCTGTTAGGAAACTATTGGAAAAGGCCGGAGGAATGATTAAGCAAATCAAACCGTGTTTCATGATGTCTCCGCTTTCAGTTGCCCAGTATCTTGACCCTACAAACGAGGAACTCCAGTTTGACGTAGTCATTTTTGACGAGGCAAGTCAGGTAAAGCCGGAAGATGCACTTGGTGCATTCATGAGAGGAAAAACCGCTGTCGTTATGGGAGATACCCAGCAGCTGCCTCCGACATCATTCTTTGACCAGATGGCAAGCGGCGAAAGCGATGAGGAGGAAGCCACCTCACTGGATATGGAAAGCATCCTCCATTTATGTAAGCTTTCATTCCCTGTAAAGATGCTTAAATGGCACTACAGGAGCCGTCACGAATCACTGATTAACGTATCAAACAGGGAGTTTTATGACAATGAACTGCTTGTATATCCTTCACCTTCACACAATGACGAGGAACTCGGTTTGAAATTCCACTATAATCCGAATACCGCCTATGAAAGGGGATCATCCTCTGCAAATCCGAAAGAGGCCGAAGATGTCGTAGAAGCGATATTTGACCATTTCGACAGATACGGCGACACTAAAAGTCTGGGTGTTGGAACATTCTCCGTCGCACAAAAGAACGCTATTTTGGAAAAGCTGGAAGAAAAGCGCCGTGAAAGGCCTGAACTTGAACCATTATTTTCTGAAAACAAGGATGAAAGGTTCTTTGTCAAAAACCTTGAAACGATTCAGGGAGACGAAAGGGACGTCATATTAATCAGTGTAGGATACGGTTTCGATGATGATAAAAAGATGTCATTGAATTTCGGTCCTCTAAACCAGGACGGCGGTGAGAGAAGATTAAATGTATTGATTACACGTGCAAGACAGAAATGTGTTGTATTTTCCAATTTCAAGGCATCAAGCATGAAACTTACTGCCAATCCGCCACATGGTGTAAGGGCATTAAGGGAATTTCTTGAATATGCCGAAAACTTAACCATAGGTGCACATACCCACGAGGAACATTCATCAGCACCGTTTGAAGATGCAATTGCAAGCTTTTTGGAAGAAAACGGCTATCAGGTAGACAAGCAAATCGGATGTGCCGGATTCAGGGTTGATTTAGCCATTGTCGATGAGGAAAATCCTGGCAAATACATATTGGGTATTACAACCGACGGAAAGATGTATGCGTCCAGCAAAGTTGCCCGTGACCGTGACAGGCTTCGTGAACAGGTACTTGAAGGATTGGGATGGAAGCTTTATCATTTATGGTCCACAGACTGGTATAGAAACCGTGACCTGGGACGCAAAAAGCTATTGGACAACATTGAAAAATCCATAAAGCAAACCCGTAAGGAACAGGAAATTGCCCGAAAGAAAGAAGAAGAGCGCAGAATCGAAGCTGAAAAAAGAGCTGAAGAATTAAGAAAGCAGCGTGAAAAAGAACTTGAAGAGCAGAGGAGAAAAGAGGAAGAGGCTAAAATGGCTATGCTTGGAGATGACATTGAAGTCATTCCTCCGGACGGTCTTGACTTTGATGATGACATAATTTTTGTCAGCAAGGATTCTGAGGACGATTTCGACCATGATGACGATTTGGAATTTGTTGAAGAGTCTCCTAGCCAGTTTGTTGAGGTTATAGAAGAAATTAATGATGACGTGGTTGAAGAGTCACCTAGCGAATTCATTGAAATGGATGAAGATTTCAGTGCCTTCGATGACTTTGTATTTGCTGCTGATAAGAAGGATTCTCCGAAAGTAAAAGATGAATCCGAATCAATTAATGATGATAAAGTTGATTCAGATGATGATAAGGACGTAGATTCATCAGAGCCAATTAATGATGATAAGGATATGGATTCATCAGAACCAGTTAATGATGATGAAGATGAATTGGATGATGAAAAGCCTATTGATTTATCCGATGACAGTGTAAAAGATGAAATTTCTGACTTTTTAAAGGAAGACGATGAAGATATTGATGAAGACGAATCAGTTGAAGAGGAATCTGTTGAGTTGGATGAAGACGAAACTGTTGAAGAAGATTCTGTTGAGTTGGATGAAGACGAAACTGTTGAAGAAGTTCCTGATGAGCTGGAAGTTGATGAAGAAACTCCGGATGATTTGGAAGAATCTGAAGAATTTGACGTTGATAAAATTATTGATGAATTATCTGACGATGAACCTATTGAAGAAGACGACGGTGTAGATGATGAAGATACATTTGAAAGTGATGAAGACGATAGCGAAGATGTTCAACATAAAGACGAAGGAACCGCAGAAGAAGGCCAAGAAGAAGAAATAGATGAAGAATCTGAAACTCCTAAAGTTAAATTCGGTTCTACTATTTCAAAAGCTGCCGGCGGCGGCATATTGTCTACAATTAAAAATAAATTTTCAATATTCAATCATGATGAGGATGATTTGGAGGATATTGATGATTTGGATCAGATTATTAAAGATAAAATTGATGAAGACGATTTCATTTATGTTGACCACAGTGATGATGAGGAAATCATTGAGGACGATTTAACAGAAGATATTGATGAATCCGATGAGGATTTGGATGATGAACCTGTAGAAGAGGAAGTTAATGAAGCTATTGATGATGAAGAGCCTGCTGATGAAGAAGTTAATGGAGTTGTTGAAGAGGAATCTATCGAACAGGTAGAAGAACCTGCTGTTGAAGAAGAACCGATCGAAGAAGAAATTAATGAACCTATTGTGGAAGAACCTGTTGAAGAGGAAGTTAATGAACCTATTGTGGAAGAACCTGTTGAAGAGGAAGTCATAGATATAATTCCGGATAAAAAAGAAACAAAGGAAACTCCTAAGGTCAAATTTTCCACTTCTACAGACAGCATCGATTTGAATGATGTTCCAGCAAAAGAGGAAATCATTAATGATAAAACGCCAGATTCTGATTTCGATGACGAATACGTTTATGTGGGCAATGATGATGAAATAAATGTTTCCAATGATGAAATTAATGATGACATCCTGGCTAAAGAGGAACCTATTAATGATGAAAAGATTGATTTGGACTCAGATGACAAATATGTTTATGTAGACCATAGCGATGATGAAATCGAGGAATCCCCTGAAATTAATGAGGACATTCCTGAAGCGGATGAAATTAATGAAGATGAAAATGTGGATCTGGGCTCCGATGACGATTATATTTACGTAGATCATAGCAATGACGAAGAAAGTACAATTGAGCAGGTTGATGAAAATGAACCTCCTGTCGTTGAGGTCAATCCTATTAAAAATTTATTCGGTGACAGAAAACCTAAAAATCCTAACGGTTTAAGTGAATCCCGCATTTCCGAAGCCATTAGAGGTACCACAAGAATTGATTTAACCAAAGAGGAAGTTAAAACCGTCCATTCCGAAGTCATTGATGAGGATGTTATTGAACATAGGCCTGCGCCAAGCGATGAGGATGTCGTTGAAGCAGAAATCATCACTCCGGGCTCTAAAATTTCAAATGATGATTATGAAGAAGTTATTGATGAAAATCCTGTAAATGTTGTATTTAAGAGAAATGTTGATGGTGTATCTGATATGAAACCTAGTAAACAAGTTAAGTTAGACAGTATTATAGATGAGGCTTTCCAGTCCAATCCAGAAGGCAGTTTTGAGGATGAGGACATTACAAACCTTGCCTCTGCAATCGTAAGCAGTGCTTTTGACGAAGTTATTTCTGATGCATTAAATGAAAAAGACGATGAAAATACTCAAGTTCAAAAAGATAACTATGAAAATAATGAAGCAAAAAATCAAAATGATGATGCTTATGAGGAAGACACGCAAAAAGTTTATGCCCCATCTACATCTCCCGATGGAGTTACCTATTACGAAGGCATTAATGACGTCAACAGTCCTCTCAGAAAGAACAATCTCTACTATGATGAGGACAGAAACAGGAACAAGTCAGTAAAAGATTCGATAAAAAGCGGAATAAGGGACATCAAATACATCAAAAAGTCCCTTGAGGAAATTGAAAACCCGACGCAGGTCGGATACGTTTCCGTTGTTGACAGGACTGCCGAATATAATGAGGACGATTACCTGACTCCTGTTCAGGATTATGAAGGTGAGGAGTATGTTCCGGAAGATGAGGGACTTACATTTGCCGAAGAGGAGGAGCTCAGATATGAAAGGGAGCTCCAGATGGAAAAGCTCAAAAAGGAACTGAGCAGTGATAAGGATACTATTGTAACCGTTCACGAAGAGGAAAGGCGTGAAGTTAAAAAGGACCAGGCTCTGGAGGACATTATCCAGATAGCTGACGAGGACTACAAGGAAATCGAAAAGGAAAGGTTCAAAAGCAACAATACCCTGAAGGCTTTTGACGACAACAAGCTTCCGAAAAGGGGAAACATTGAAGATGAAATCTTTGAATACAAGTTTGCAAGCGATTTCGGCCTTAATTCACAGGATGACCTATTCAACCGTCCGATTGAAGACGTTTCCAAGTCAGTCAGTGAAATTGTCAATGTTGAAGGTCCTGTTCATGTTGATGAAGTCACCAAAAGGGTTAAGGACAGCTGCCACATCAAAAGGGCAGGCTCCAAAATGAAAAAGCAGGTCAGCAAGGCGATTAAGGAGTCGGAAAATTCAGGAGATATCATAAGAATAGGAGACTTCCTGTATGACGCTTTAAGCAATGACGTGGTTATAAGAAAGCGCGTAAAGCCTAACATAGATTTGATTTCAGATGAGGAAATAGCTAAAAACATTGAAACGATTATCTCCCACAAGCAGAGTGTGCCAACGGCAGCTCTTACAAGGGAAGTTTCACGCAATTTCGGATTCAAGTCAACTTCCCGCAAGACTTCAGAGTCAATCAAGCGTGTTCTGGATTCGATGATTGCGGACGGTTCAGTCAAGATGGACAAGGATATGGTTGAGCTCAATTAGGTTACTTTTAAAATGTCATCAAAAATCACTTCTCCCGAAAACCTGCCTAAAAAGCCGGGCGTTTACATAATGAAAAACGCCGATGATGAAATCATCTATATCGGAAAGGCGAAAAACCTTAAAAACCGAGTAATGTCCTATTTCAGGGAGAAGCTTGACAGGCCGAAAACCCAGATACTGATGAGTCATTTCGACAGCCTGGAATATATCCTGACGAACTCCGAAAAGGAAGCCCTGATTCTAGAGGCCACACTGATTAAAAAGCACCATCCCCGCTATAATATCCAGCTCAAGGACGACAAGAGATATCCATACGTTAAGATTACCGATGAGAAGTTTCCCCGTTTGGTCATTACCCGAAACGTCACGAAAAACGGGGTTTATTATGGTCCATTCACCGATGTCGGTTCGGTTAAAAGGACAGTCAAATTTCTCAAATCACTTTTTAAAATAAGAACCTGCCGAAATATGGACGGGCCATGTCTCAATTCACAGATTGATTTGTGCTACGCTCCATGCGATGAGAGGATTTCCGAGGAGGAATACTCCGAGATAATAAACAAGATCGATTTGTTTTTCCAGGGAAAATACTCTGTGATAGTTAAAAACCTTAAAGAGGAAATGACTCAGGCCGCTTTAAATGAGGAGTATGAAAAGGCAGCCGTACTCAGGGACCAGATTGCATCCATTGAAGAGATAATGGAAAAGCAGTTCGTCGATTTGGCCGATGACGATTTGGACCAGGACGTAATAGCCATAGCCCAGGGAAAAATGGACATCGTTGTCATCATAATGCCCGTAAGGAACGGAAAAATCACCGGAAGGGACGATTTTTTAATGAGCGCATCGGAATACGATTCCACTTCTGAGATACTTTCGGCTTTCATCCAGCAGTATTACGGCTACAACAGGCACGTTCCAAAGCAGATTCTTCTGGCCGAGGACATTGACGATTCCGAATTGCTTGAGGAATGGCTGAGCGATTTGAGGGGAAACAGGGTTTACATCAAGGTTCCTCAAAAGGGTGTCAAGTTTCGTCTCGTAAAGATGGCCCAGAAAAATGCCGAAATTATTCAGCATCAAAAGAAAAAACTTGAAAACTCTCTAATAGAGCTTAAGAAGTATCTGAAGCTTGAAAACATACCCCGTGTTATCGAAGGATATGACATAAGTAACATTTCGGGCGAATTCGCCGTAGGCTCAAAGGTATCGTTTAAGGACGCCAAGCCCAACAAGAAGATGTATAAGCATTTCCGTATGGAAACTCCGGGACCTAATGACTTTGCCATGATGAAGGAGCTTTTAACCCGCAGATTGAAGTTAATTGAAACGGATCCCGAGCCTGATTTGATTGTAATTGATGGAGGAAAGGGCCAGCTGGGCATGGCATGCGAAGTGCTTGACGAAATGAATCTGACCCACATACCGGTAATAGGCCTTGCCAAGGAATTTGAGGAAATATATCTTCCGAACTCGAAAAGGCCAATCATAATTCCCAAGAACAATCGTGCCCTGCACCTCCTTCAGCAGGTTCGTGACGAATCCCACCGTTTCGCAATTACCTATCATAGAAAGCTTAGAAGCAAGAATATAAGCCAATCCAGTCTTGATGACATAAAAGGAATAGGAAATAAAAGGAAAATGAATCTTTTAAAGGAATTCGGTAGTGTTGAAAACATCAAAAATGCAAGCTTCGAAGAGCTTATGGAAGTGGAGGGGATGAGCAGAAATGCTGCCCAAAATGTTTTTGATTATTACCATTGATTTGTCAAAAAAAGCCCAAATTAACAATTAAATTTAAATATAAGTACTTTAAAAAATAATTTCATACAAGAATTTATAGGTTTATATTATGGTTAAATGTCCAAGATGTGGATATGAAAATATTTCATCATCTACATATTGCGTAAACTGTTCCTATACATTGAAAAAAGCACCTGTCGAAAAGAAAAAAGGCGGGTGGTCTATGGGAATAGCGAAGAAAATTGTTTTAATCGTTGGGATTGTAGTTATTGCATTTTTATTATTCTCTGTTGTTTATAATAATTCCCAACCGACTAACGAAGAATCATTGAATGTTATTACGGCAGATCAGAATGTTCAACAAGGTTCCACTCATCCTTATCAAGTAAAAATCATTTACGACGGCAGCTGGTATTCCAAAGCCGGTACTCCAGGTTACCTGCAGGAAAAGTCAGATACAGGTAACGCTTCCATTAATCTGGATTCAGCTTCATGGGATCAAGTTTCCGTAACGGTTCAGAAAAATGATGAATCATCAAACAATTTGATTGTTCAACTCATAAGGAATGGTAATGTTGTAGCTGAAAATTCAACTACAAATCCTGGTGGGGAAGTTACGCTTTCTTACAGAAGCTAGTTTTCAAGTTCATTTGCTTTCTGGTTTAATAACTCAACAAGCTCATCAGTTTTGTAAATTCTGATTTCTTCAGTTTCGGGTTTGAAGATTTTCATAAATGTGATTAAATCATTGCATAATTGGTCGTATTGAATGTTCAGGGTGCTGAAGTTAGACAGCAGTCCGATTAACTGGTCTCTTTCCAGTTCCTTGCTTTCCCTAGTTATCTTTTCCATGTTTGCAAAATGGGTTTCAATAGTTAATTTGTCCTCTTGCAGACTATTTAAATATTCTTGAATCTTGTTTTCACAACTCATTTTATCACCTAATAAATATTTTTAAATAGTTTCATTAATATAAATTTGTATAATATTAATGGGGCTATAAACTATGATTAAAGTCGAAAATGTAAGTAAATCATATGAATTGGACGACGGAAATACCGTTGTAGGTTTAAAAAACGTTAGTTTTGAAGTTAATGAAGGCGAAATACTTGGAATCATGGGTAAAAGCGGTTCCGGTAAAACGACACTTTTAAGAGCATTAAGGGGTGTGGAGCATATTGATGAAGGTTCCATTACCGTCGGCGACGTAAGCGTTGACGCAAAATCCTCCCAGTATTACTATAATGAGCTTAAAAAGGTCACTGCCATTCACCTTCAGAGGTCTTTCGGATTATGGCCTGAAACGGTACGTCAAAACGTCTTAAGAAAATTATACGCACGTGAATATCTCGATGAGGGAAGCACTGACTTTAACGTTGCCGAAAGTGAATTCGGCGAGGAGGCCGACAGGCTTCTTGAACTGGTATCCCTTACCCACAAGAAAGACCATTACGCTGCGGTGTTGAGCGGCGGTGAAAAGCAAAGGCTGATCATGGCCCGTCAGCTCGCAAAGCGTCCGAAAGCCCTGCTTTTAGATGAACCTGCAACAATGGCATGCCCCAAAACAAAACAGGAAATCCTCGATGCTGTCAAAAAGATTAATGAGGAGCTAAACATTACCGTAGTCCTTGTTTCACACTTGCCTGAAGTCCAAAAGTATCTTGCCGACAGGGTAATGCTGATGGAGGACGGCGAAATCGTAAAGGAAGGCACTCCTAATGAGATTACCGAGGAGTTCATGAGTTCAATGGATCCTATTGTCGATATCGAAAACCTTTCAACAGACAAGGACATTATTGACGTAAAGGATATTAATAAGAGATTCTACCTTTTAAACGGAGGAGAGGTACTTCAGATTGAAGACATTAATTTCAAGGTTCAAAAGGAAAACATTTTAAGCCTGATTGGTCCAAGCGGTGCCGGAAAAACCGTTCTTTTAAGGATGCTTGGAGGACTTGACGATTCCGATAGCGGTGAAGTATTATATGAAGTTGACGGTGAATGGCATGACATAGCCATTGCCGGACTGGGACGTATGAAAATCCGTTCAAAGCTGGGTTTCATGCACCAGGAATTCTCTCTGGTTCACTATGCCACAGTTCTTGACCAGCTGGCAACCCGTCTGGGATATAAAAATCAAAATATTGTATCTGAAGCACGCCAAAGGGCTGAAAGGATGGGACTCAGTGATGAACTCTTGGATTCACTTTATCTTCTTACTGATTTGCAGGAAAATGAAGCGAAAGCCCGTCTGGAACAGGTTGGACTTCCTCCTGACATTTTAGGCGAGCTCTTCCCGAGATTCCCTGAAACCGCAACCCGTGAAGCGGTTGCAGACATTTTCGATAGCCTTGATTTGGATTTGGATATCCTTCAGAGAAAGTCATATGAACTCTCCGGAGGCCAGAAAGTACGTGTAATGCTTGCTTTGATTCTTGTTTCAAAGCCTGAAATACTGCTTTTAGATGAACCGTTCGGTGATTTGGATCCTATTACATTAAGGACTGTAACGAATTCACTTAAAACCATTTCTAAAAAGTACGGTATTACCATTGTAATGGTTTCACACAATACGGAATTCATCAAGGAACTGTCCAACAGGGCGCTCTTTATGGATGACGGTAAAATAATCGACGACAGCGAGAATATGGATGAAATTGTCGATAATTTCATTGATTTCTGTCACGCAAGCTATCTGAAGGAGAACGAATAGATGTTTGACGTTATCTGCGTTCCCGTTGACGGGTCCGATTACGGATATGAAGCGGCTGACGTCGCCATTGAACTGGCCAGTAAATTCTCATCAAAAATAGCTGCGGTTCATGTTCTTGAGGAATTCTCCTTAAACAGCTATGAATCCGAGGAAAACTCAGGTGATGCCATTTTGGCAAAAATCACCAAAAAGGCGGCTGAATTTAATGTTGAAGTTGTCGAGCATCTCCTGACTGCAGACGCATTAAGGGACATGAAATTCATCGTTAAGCAAACGGGGGCTGATTTGGTCGTTATTCACGCATTGGGCTCTGATAATGAAAGGTTTGTCTCCTTTGATGAGAATAATATAAGCGATCACCAGATCGGTTCTGTTTCAGAAAGACTTTTAAGGACATCTGACGTTCCGGTTTTACTGGTCAAATAATTTATTATTTTTTTCTAATTCTTTTTTTCCTTTATTATTTTTTATTAATTAAATTATCAATATTATCTAAACGTTTAAATAGTAATAAAGACATTATTATTAATAACTAAACTTTTTAGTTTGTTTTTAGAATAGGAGATATTTTATGATAGTCAAAGAATGGTGCTCATTCTGCGGAGAGTGCGCAGGTGTTTGCCCGAGAAATTTAATTCAAGTAAGAGAGTACGCTTTAGTTTTTAATGAAGATGACTGTAGAGATTGTGACACATGCGTTAAGGCCTGTCCAATCAACGCTTTAGAAAAAGAGGAATGATTTTATGATTGAAACAGATGTTATAGTAGTGGGTTCAGGACCTGCAGGCTCATCAGCAGCAAAACACGCTGCATTAGGTGGAGCAAAAGTTATTTTAATGGATAAGAAATCAGAAATTGGTGCACCGAAAAGATGTGCTGAAGGTGTTTCAATTCAGGGACTTGAAAAATTAGGAATCAAGCCTTCTCCACGCTGGATTACTCAAAAAATCGAAGGCGTAAGGATTCAGACCCCTGACGGTACAGACATATGGATGACTGAAGATCAGGTAAAGCTGCCTGAAGCAGGATACATTCTTGAAAGAAAAGTATTCGACAAGCACATGGCAATGGATGCCGCAAGGGCAGGTGCTGAAATCAGAATCAAGACCTTAGTAACAGGTATTGAAAAAGTTAAGGACGGTTATCTTGTATTCACAGAATCCATGGGCGAAAAACAGGATTTCAAATGTAAAATCCTAATCGCAGCAGACGGTCCTGAAGGCCACATTGCAAGATGGGCAGGATTGAAACCTGCCGCTAAGCCAAAGGAAATGGAATCCGGTGTACAGTATGAAATGTGTAATGTCGAATTCGAAAAGCCTGGTGTCATCGAATTTTACTTAGGTTCATGCGCACCTGGGGGATACGTATGGATTTTCCCTAAAGGTGAAGACATCGCAAACGTCGGTTTGGCAGTATTGCCTCATAAGGCAGAAAAAACCGCCAAGGAATATCTGGATGACTTTGTTGCAAAATCACCTTACCTTAAAAACGCTCAGGCCGTCGAATTGAATGTGGGCGGAGACCCTGTCGGCGGAATGACCAAAAAACTTTATGGCGATAACATTTTAGTCTGCGGAGACGCAGCAGGACAGGTCAACCCATTGACCGGAGGAGGAATCATCAGCGGAATGACTGGTGGAATGTGCGCAGGTCAGGTAGCTGCCCAGGCAATCAAGGAAGACTGCTCCAAAAAGTTCCTCAAGCAATATGACGAACTGGCTCACCAGGAGCTCGACCATGAAATCAAAAGGTATAAAAAGGTTCAGGAATACCTGCTTACCCTATCCGATGATGAGCTTAACAGCATAGGCCACGCATTCCAGGGCGAATCTTTCGATAAGATTTCAACAACCGAAATCGTTAAGAAATTAATAAAGATATCACCTAAGGCTTTATTGAAGTTAGGTAAATTCGTCTAGGTGTTAATGGTGATTTTAGTAACTGGAGGAGCCGGCTACATTGGCTCCCATACCAACAAGGCATTGAATAAGGCAGGATACGAAACAGTAGTTCTCGATAACTTATGTAAAGGCTATGAAAACTTCGCCAAATGGGGTGAGTTCGTAAACTGCGACTTTGGAAGCAGTGACCTTCGCGAAGTATTTGAAAAATATGACATTGACGGGGTACTGCACTTTGCAGCCTTTTCATCCGTGGCTGAATCCGTTGAGCTTCCGCAGAAGTACTTTAAAAACAACTACAAAAACACTTTAAATCTCCTTAAGGTAATGAGGGAATTCGGTGTCGATAAATTCATTTTATCTTCAACCGCAGCGGTCTACGGAAATCCCGAAAAGGTTCCTATCACAGAAGATCAGGAATTAAAGCCAATCAACCCATATGGACATTCCAAATGGATTACCGAAAAGGCTTTAGAAAGGGAAGCCGAAAAAGGTAACTTCAATTACGTTTCACTGAGATATTTCAATGCTGCGGGATGTGACTTTGACTGTGAAATCGGTGAGCTTCACGACCCTGAAACCCACTTGATTCCACTGGTTCTTGATGCGGCAATCGGAAAAAGGGACAGCATTTCCATTTTCGGAACCGACTATAACACTCCTGACGGAACTTGTATCAGGGATTACATTCACGTTAATGACCTGGCAAGTGCTCATATAGCAGCATATGAATACTTATGTGATAAAAACACTTCAAACATCTTCAACTTGGGAAACGGTGAAGGTTATTCAGTCCGTGAAATCATTGACATGTGTAAAAAGGTCACCGGAAAGGACTTCAAGGTCGAAATAGCCGACCGCCGTGAAGGAGATCCGGACATTCTAATTGCAGATGCTTCAAAAATCAGAAATGAACTTGGCTGGCAGCCTAAATACGATTTGGAATGCATCGTTTCATCTGCATGGAAATGGCATCAGAAAATAAATTCTATTTAAGATGGTAATTGATATGGAAAATAACAGTAACAACTCTAAAATTGATGTTCGAATTATCGTTTCCAATCTGGACATTGCGGGACTTGTTTCAAAGGCTATCGATAACATTCAACTTGAAAGGGATTATAATATTGTTGTTTCTTCCATCATACCAACTACAGATTTGAATCTGGCTAAAAAGGTAGCCGAAGGTGCAGACATCATTCTCATCGGAGGATACGGCCAGGATGACAACTTCAATCTGTTATATAACGATTTGAAAACCGATTTTAACCATATTGGCCTCTTTGACTATAATAACGTATTGTATGAAAGCGAGGAAGTTAATGCGGAGCTTGCACAAAAGGAGATTTTAAATTCAATAATCAAATCTACCTTATCTTATTCTTTAAATCTCATTAATATCCATACTTTAGAAAACAAACTCTTGAAGGTAACGCACAACTATAATAATCTGCTTGATGATTATAATAAGCTCATTAAGGAAAATGAAGTCATGGCCATGGAAAACAGCAATCTTCGTGAGGAAAAGAACTCACTTCAAAGTGATTTCACCGAATTCAAGAACCGCTTTGAGGACATATACTCCAAGGATTTCCTTGAAATCTATAATCTCGAAGACCTGTGGGCTGAAGTGTTTAGGGAGGAATTGCTTGATGCAGAAAAGATTGTTATAGCCACCAACAAGTTCAGGCCTGACAATATACTCGTAGGTCAGGGATACATCGCCGCACAATCCAGAAATCATGCTATTGAATGGTTAAAAATCATTAAAACCGCACTTATTTTTGTTGAAGACTCACAGGATGAATTGGCCGAAGAACTGTCCTCAAGAACTGAGAGAAAGCCTCCTGAAGCCCGTGATGATTATGATATTCCCAACACTTTTGAAAACTTCTGGGAATGAAAACATTATTATTTTATACTAGTTTCAAGATAAATTATATTATAATTATTTTGGAGTTTCTAAATGCAAGGGGAAATAGAGGATAAATGTGGTATTGTAGGGATACATTCTAAAGATGCTTCTAAGAATGTTTCTTCTTTTGTTTATTACTGTTTATATGCTTTACAGCACAGGGGTCAGGAATCTGCCGGAATAGCTACATTCCAACAGGAAAAGGGATTGGCTTATTATTGCGGCATGGGACTGATTACCGATGTTTTCAAGGATTATGAAATACAGAACCTTTCAGGAAATATGGCCATTGGCCACGTAAGGTATTCTACAACCGGTCAGTCAAGACTGGAAAACTCACAACCTTTTGTAACTGATTTTGACGATGGATTCATTGCCATGGCTCATAACGGAGATATCGTTAATTCCGAAGAACTGAGAAATGAGCTTATTGATGAAGGCTATGAATTCAAATCCGACACTGACTCTGAAGTAATTTGTTACATGCTTAAAAAGGAGCATTATGATAATCACAAAGACATTATTGATGCAATCGAAGCGGTTTCAGCCAAATTGGTCGGTTCATATGCTCTGGTTATTCTTGTAAACGGCGACTTGTATGGCGTTCGCGATCCTATGGGAATCAAGCCATTGGCAATTGCCGAAAGAAACGGTGACTATATTTTAGCTTCAGAAACCGTTGCCTTTGACGTTATCAATGCGAAATATATAAGAGACATCAGACCAGGTGAAGTCGTTTACTTTGAAAACGAGGAAATAGCAAGTCACATGCTTGAAATCGCTGACGAATCAAACCTGTCACACTGCATGTTCGAATACGTTTACTTTGCAAGGCCTGACAGTACGATTGACGGCATTAATGTCTATAATACCAGATTAAATATCGGAAAGCAGCTATACAAATTATATCCTATTGACGCTGACGTTATCATACCGGTTCCGGACTCTTCAATTCCTGCAGCAATAGGCTATTCAAGAGCTTCAGGAATTCCTTACGGTGAAGGATTAATCAAGAACAGGTACGTTGGTAGGACATTCATCATGCCGACCCAGGAGGAAAGGGAACTTGCAGTAAGGCTTAAGCTGAATCCGATAAAGCAGGCAATAAAGGGCAAAAAGATTGTTCTTATTGATGACAGTATAGTAAGGGGAACAACTTCAAAGCAGCTGCTTGATTTGGTTAAGGAAGCCGAGCCTGCCGAAATCCACTTTTTGGTCGGATGCCCTCCTGTCATCTCACCTTGTTATTATGGGGTGGCAATGGCTACCAAAAAGGAACTGATTGCTGCCAATTATAGCGTTGAGGAAATACGCGAGCAGCTGGAAATAGATTCTTTAGGCTACATTACTTTAGAAGCGCTGGTCGAAGCAATAGGAATGCCTGAAGAGAATTTATGTTTAGGCTGTTTAAATGAATGCTACCCAACAGAATTGCCTGAAAACATTGAAGCTGAAACTTATTATAAACCTTAAGATAACATGGTAGAATTATTGGCTCCCGCAGGAAATTTCATATCTCTTCGTGCCGTACTGGAAAACGGTGCGGATGCCGTTTATTTTGGGTTGGATAACTTTAACATGAGAGCTAATGCCCGCAACTTTTCACTGGAGGACTTAAGCGAAGTCTCCAAAATAGCCAAGGAATACTCCGCAAAGACATATCTGGGCACAAATATAATTTTAAACGAGAAGCTGGCTTCGCAACTTGATTCTAATTTGGAGATAATTTCTTCTTCTGAAATCGACGGACTCATTTTATCAGACATTGGATTAATAGAAAATTGCGTTTCAAACGGCCTTGAAGCCCATATTAGCGTTCAGGAAAACGTCACAAATTCATATACCCTAAAGACACTTAAGAAGCTGGGTGCCAAAAGGGCGATACTTTCACGCGAGCTCTCGTTAAGGGAAATTACTGAAATCGCTTCAAAGTCTCCAATTGAAACTGAGATATTCGTTCACGGAGCAATATGTATGGCGGTATCCGGAAGATGCTTTTTAAGCTACGGGCTGTATGGAAGAAGCGCCAACTGTGGTGACTGCCTTCAGCCATGCCGAAAGAACTGGACGCTTACCTATGAGGAAGGAGAGGACAATGTCGTTAACTTCTCAGACGTTGAGGATGAACGCTTCATTATAACTGGAAGCGATGATGAAAGCTACAGGACAAACTTCTTTTCTCCAAAGGACATGTGCATGATAGAATACATTCCCGAACTGATGAAAAGCGGTGTCGATTCGTTTAAAATAGAGGGAAGAGCCCGAAGCGCTGATTACGGGGCGATGGTAACCGGAATCTACAGGCAGGCAATCGATTCATACAATGAAAACCCTTCCGAGTATAATGTACGGGATGAATGGATGGATGATTTAACCAGCGTTTTCAACAGGGGCTTTGACACCAATTTCTATTTCAACACTCCATTTGAGACAAGTGAAGACAATCAGTCAAAATACATTAAAAAGGACATCGGACAGGTTGTCAACTATTACAACAGGGTTAATGTGGCTGAGCTGAGGGTCTGGGATGATTTACAAATCGGAGATAAGATAATAATCCAGGGAAAGACCACAGGTTCCATAACCCATACAATAGATTCCATGCAGGTTGAAGGCGAAGATGTCCAAAATGTTTCTAAAAACTCCAATGTAGGAGTATTGCTTCCCGAAAAGGTTAGAAAAAACGATTTTGTATATAAATTAGTTGAGAGGTCACAGGATGATTAAAAAAATAGCTATTTACGGAAAAGGCGGTATTGGAAAGAGTACGACAGTGGCTAACCTGTCTGCTGTATATGCAAACGACGGTTTAAACTGTCTGGTTATAGGCTGTGATCCCAAGGCCGACACGACTCGTACGTTATACGGAAAAAGAATCCCGACAGTCGTAAGGACAATCAAGGAAAACAGAAACGCTGAAAGGGATGATTTTGTCTTTAAAGGTTATAAGGATATATTGTGCGTTGAAAGCGGAGGCCCCGAACCCGGTGTCGGATGCGCAGGACGTGGAGTCATTGTCGCAATGAAAAGGCTTGAAAATCTCGGAGTATTCGACGAGGATCTGGACGTTGTCATCTATGACGTATTGGGTGACGTTGTCTGCGGAGGATTTTCAGTTCCTTTGCGTGAAAAATACGCTGATGAGGTGGTAATCGTTACATCAGGCGAGTTCATGTCACTTTATGCCGCAAACAACATTGTCAGAGGCATTAAGAAGCTTAAGGGAAACCTTACGGGAATCGTATGCAACTGCCGAAACGTAAATAATGAAGAGGAAATAGTAAATGAATTTGCCAAAAAGATAGGAACCCATGTACTAGGCACAATCCACAGAAGCAATTTGATTCAGGAAAGTGAATTAGATGCAAAGACTGTTGTAGAAAAATACCCTGAATCAGAGGAAGCCTGCGAATACCGTGACCTTGCTTTAAGCATTATGAACAATGAAGAGCCTTCACTTCCCGAACCCATGAGCGATGAGGAACTTGAGGAATTTTTCAAAGGATTTTTATGAAAAAGCTATCTATTTTTGATTTTGACGGAACGCTCTTCAATTCGGTGGATGATGTTGTCATCTGCTTTAATGAGGCGTTGGCTAAACTTGGTTTTGAATGCTTAAACCGTGAGGAGTTCTTTTCATGTTTGGGCGGAAACATCGATGAAATCCTTTCTCTTGTGTTAAAGGATCAAAACACTCCCGAAAACATGGAAGCCCTTAAGGAGACCTATCTGGATATCTATTATAATTCTGAAAAGGAAAATACCCTTCCGTTTCCTGGGTCTCATGAGTTACTTTTGAAACTGCAGGAAATGGGGGTTTTGTTGGCCATTAATTCAAACCGCTTTACTGATTCCATCGAGTCTTTTGTTGACAGGTTTTTTGATGACATTGATTTTGTATTGATTGAAGGGCATAACTTCGATACGCCGTCAAAGCCTTCTCCTGAAGGAATAAATAAAATCATTGAAAAGGCGGGAGTTTCACCTTCACAGGCAGTTTATATTGGCGACTCGGGTACTGACATTAAAACCGCTCAAAACGCCGGAATCGACTGTATTGTAGTGAAGTGGGGCTACGGCGATGAAAATGTCTGGCAAAACGATTATGTGCTTGAATGCGTTGACGAGTTTTCCCAGATACTAAAGTATTTTTAAGTTGAAATACAATCTATAATCATGTTATTTGTTTACTACCCGAAATGTTCAACCTGCCGCAAGGCTAAAAAATGGCTTGAAGAAAAGAATATTGATTTTGAAGGAAGGGATATCATTGAAGACAATCCTACCTATGAGGAATTGAAGGAATGGTATGAGAAAAGTGGTCTTTCACTGAACAGGTTTTTCAACACAAGCGGAATGAAATACCGTGAACTGAATCTCAAGGACAAACGCCCTGAAATGTCTGAAGACGAACAGCTGAAACTGCTTGCAACCGACGGTATGCTCGTCAAAAGGCCTGTTATTGTAAAGGATGATCTTGTCCTGACCGGATTTAAGGTCAAGGAATGGGAAGAAAACCTTTTATGATCTTTTTTTAAAAAATTAGTGGGGATTAGATATCCCCTTTCAATACCAAAACAACCGTAAAATCTATTTAGTTGGGAAATATGGGATTGTTGGGAGTTGAGATATTATAAGCAGTTGTTCTGATATTTGAAAGTCCTAGATACTAAAACTTTCAATTTAAACTTCGGCATTCGTTATATAAAAGCTTTTGGTAACCATTCAGTAACTTCTTAAAAACGATAACTTTATATATGATAAAAAAGCCTATATGATTACTTGGAGGTAATTTGAATGAGTGCCTACAGCAAATGTCCAATTGAATTATCAGTCAGCTTGATTAGAAAGAAATGGGTTGTTGAAATTCTCAGAGATTTGTTTTTTGGAAAAACTCGCTTTTCAGAGTTTAAAAAAGACAAACCTAAGCTGTCAAATAAAGTATTGAGCAATTGCCTGAAATCCATGGAAAAGGACGGGCTAATTGAAAGGATATCCAAGAGATACGAACGTGACGTTGAATACATATTGACTAAAAAGGGCCAGGCTCTCAACAGGATTGTTTATGAACTGGCTATGTTCAGCATTGATGAGGATATGGGTGATACCAAATTCAATGATGAAACCAAAGGCAAAATCCGTAGCAGCTTTAAGGATAAACTGCTTATTAACGATTAATAATGTTTTAACATTATTAAAATTCTTTTTTTTTCAATTGAAAAATTTCATATATCTTAATATTTATAAATACTAATTGTGATATTATGCATCCGCATGAGGTTGAATTCAAAATAAGGGACTTGTTTGCAGCAAACAATTTTAAGCGTGCAGAGTCCATATTAATTGAGTTTAAAAATTTTTCCGGAGAATTTACGCCAGATCAGCTTTCCAGAATCTGTTTTGCAGCCATTACAAACGAGCAAATCTATAATTGCTTTTACTGTAAAGGTCATTTGAAGATTCTCCTGAAGAAAAATGAAGATAAAATAGATGAATCCCAATACAGGGAAGTTTTAGAAAAAATTAATGATTAATATGACTAATAGTGAAGTTGAGAGATTGGAATTGGAGCTGGAATGTGAAAAATTGCGTTTGATGTCGTTTCAGCTGGATAATCTTTTGGAAGAGTACAATCAGCTATTGGAGCTGCGTGAAAGCATTCAATTGAAGTTCTTTACGACCATTGAAAACGTTAAAAAGAACGGAATTCCTGTTGATGAGGATTATGAGCGATGGGAGAAGCTTAGAACTTCCGAAAGGGAAGGCTGGAATGAGGAAATAGATCTCGTTACCAACTTAAAATATGATGTGGATGACAATTTGAAGTTACTGGACAATACCCGAATGGGAAGGTCAATGATAAGCAGAGAAATCGATTAATTTTAATTTACTTGTTTATTAATTGATTCAGGCCAAATAATTTTTTTATTTCTATTTTTGCTATCTTTATTTTTTCAAATGTGTATCTGTTCATTTTGGAATTGTATATTGTAAACTTTCACCAGGGGTAAACACGCTCTGAATTTCTGAAATTAGATTTGTTTTTTTGAAGTAATTTAACTTTTCATGTTCAGGCAATTTAATCATTCATTTTGAATTTTTAAATCATGAGGAGTCTCAGACCATATATATTGTAGAAAATTTTTTTTGTCTACAATAGATTTTTTTGAATTAATTTTATCATTTCATTAAAATAATTAAGTTTTGTTCATTTATAACCTTTTTTCCGTATATTTGTTTAATTCCTTCTTTTTCAATGAAAGCTATGAAATCTATTTCAAATCTTATTTCGGGGATGATGTTTTTTCTTCAGGCTCAGCTGCCGGATGAAATGATGAATTGAGAAATCACATACTCAAAGGTATAATTCACCATATTTTGTATGCTTCTATTATTCACTACATTTATATTATTTAACATAATTATCAATGTATGCAATTCACTATATGTTACTATATTCAAATGATACTTCTTATATGATATTCATTAATTTCCATGCTTTTATTACTTGTCCTATTTTACATTATCTTCATTGTTTGTATATTTTTCATTAGTTTACATATATATTACATATTAGCTAATGCACGAAATTTCAGAATCTGGAAAATAATCTTGGTTATGGGTTCAACTGAAAAATTTGTGATGTCAATGATTAAGTTTAAAAAATATGAGTATAATAATTATATAGTGATAAAAGATTTTAAAGGGGACACAAATTGTTAGATATTAAATTGTTCAGAGAAAATCCGGAAATAATTATTGACTCTGAGAAGAAAAGATTCAGAAGCACTGAAAACGTTGACAAGGTAATTGAATATGATACCTTATGGAGAGAAGGTGAAAGGAAACTAAACGCTTTGAGATCTGAAAAAAATAAATTATCAAAATCATTCAAGAAAGCCAAAGAGGAAGGTAATTTAGAGGAAGTAATAAAAAGATCCAAGGAAGTTGCAACAGAAATTAAGGAATTAAGTGCTAAAAACGAGGAATATCTCAAGCTCAGGGACGATTTCAGATACAAGGTCGGAAACATCATAGACGAGGATGTGCCGATTTCGGACACGGAAGACGATAACGTCGTAGTCAGAACATACGGCGAAATACCTGAATATGACTTTGAGCTTCTAAATCACGTTGATTTGATTAACAAAATTGACGGTGCTGACCTGGAAACCGCAGCAAGCATTGCAGGAGCCCGTTTCTACTATCTGAAAAGGGACATACTCCATTTGAACCTTGCGTTAATCCAGTTTGCATTGTCCGAACTTGAAAGCGAAGGCTACATTCCTATGCAGACTCCTTTCTTTGTAAAAGGAGAAGTCGCAGCCGAAACCTCAGAGCTTGGCGAATTCTACGAAACATTATACAAGGTTGAAAATGAAGATATGTATTTAATTGCAACCGCAGAGCAGACTTTAGCTGCATTGCACAGAAACGAAATCATATCTCCCGATGAATTGCCTTTAAGGTACTGTGCACTTTCAACCTGCTTTAGAAAGGAGGCCGGATCCCACGGTAAGGATACCCTTGGTATATTCAGGGTTCACCAGTTTGAAAAGATTGAGCAGTTCATCTATTCCACTCCTGAAGATTCAAGAAACCAGCACAATCACCTGATGGAGGTTACCGAAAGGATTTATCAGAAGCTCGGTCTTCCGTATCAGATAATAGCTATTGTCTCATCTGCTTTAAATGACAATGCTGCTATAAAATATGATTTGGAAGCATGGTTCCCTGGTTCAAAGGCCTTCAGGGAGCTTGTTTCATGCACTAACTGTAAGGATTATCAGGCAAGAAAAACCAAAACCCGTTTCGGAAGGGCAGGTTCAGGAGACGCCCAGATACTGCACACCCTAAACAGTACTGCAATTGCAACCGAAAGAACAATGTGTTGCATTCTGGAAAACTACCAGCAGCCTGACGGCAGCGTAAAGATTCCTGAAGTGCTTGTCCCTTACATGAACGGAAAAACAATTATTGAAGCTAAAAAATAGCTTCCCTCTCTTTTTTTATTATTAAAATTTAATGGCGATGGCTTTAATGTGTTTTTTAAAATTGGGTTATGTCATCCCATGACTCTTCCGAAGGAGCCTTTTTGCCGTTGAACACGTCAACGTCCATGGACTTGTTTCTGAATGAGACGATAATTGTACAGATTGCGTCTCCCGTAACGTTTACCGCAGTTCTGAACATGTCCAGGATGTGGTCTATTCCCATGATGATTCCTATTGCATCAACCGGAAGGCCAACTGAATTGAACACCATATTCAGCGTAATCAGTCCGACTGAAGGAACTCCTGCCGTTCCTATTGAAGCCATTACCGCAGTAAAGACTACCGTCAGAAGCGCGCTCATTCCCAAATCTATTCCGTATGCCTGCGATGCGAACATTACCGCACAGCCCTGCATTATTGCCGTTCCATCCATGTTGATGGTGGCACCCAAAGGAATGGTGAATGAGGAGACTTCACGTGAAACTCCCAGTTCGGAAAGCTTTGACAGGTTCAATGGAATCGTTGCGTTTGAAGTTGATGATGAGAACGCGAAAAACATTACTGATATGAACTTCTTGAAGAACTTGATAGGGTTCAGCCTTGTTGCGATAACCATCAGGCTCGGATAGACGACGAACGCCTGTATCGCCAGGCCTACAAGCACGCACAATACGTATTTGGCCAGCGGCAGCAGCCCTTCAAAGCCCAGGGATGCAAAGGTCTTTGCCATCAGACAGAAAATTCCGATAGGAGCGAATTTCATCACGATACGGGTCATTTCCATCATGATCTTGTTTCCCTGAGTAAAGAAATCGTTTACTACCTGTGTCTCTTCCCTTAATTTGGCCAGTATAATACCCACAAGCAGTCCGAAAATGATTACCGGCAGCATGTCACCGTTTGCAAGTGAACTGAAGGGATTGTCCGGTATCATGCCCAGAATGGTATCGGTAACAGTCGTGTTTGTGGTAACGTTGGCTTGCGCAAGTCCTGACATGTTAAGCCCTGTGCCCGGCTGGATTACGCCTGCTATCATAAGGGCGACGCTCACCGCAATCGCTGTCGTTACCAGATATATCAGTATTGTTGTTCCTCCGATTGCACCGATTTTTTTAATGTCTGAAATTGAAGCCACACCGACTACAATCGAAAAGAAGACCAAAGGCACAACCAGCATTTTCATAAGTTTTATAAATCCCGTTCCTCCCAAATAGAATACGTTGTCTATAAGGATAACGTTTTTGATGAATGGATTTTGTACATAGAAATTTAACAGTAAGCCCACAAGAAAACCAAGAAGCATTCCGATAAGCATCCAGTTTCCGAGGCTAATCTTTTTTACTTTCTCTATCATTTCGTTTACCTCTGTAGTATAATTATATTATTAAGAAGTAATAAATCTTTTTTAGTTGTGACATTAGTACTTTTTATGCATTTGAAGTTTACAATATAATTATATATTTATATAATTAGAATTGGCTTTATTTGATGTTTATTGAAATCCTTTCTTTACCTATATAATTAATATTATAATACTTGCCTTTTCATTTCAATTTTCTTGAAAATGTATAATCTTATATTGTGTTTTGTTCATTAATCATAATGTATTAACAATTTTTCATTTTGGGCTAAAAAGTATTATTTTATTTGAATATGATTTATTTATAACATTGCTAATTTTCTATTTAAATAATCGTTATGTCTGATTTTAAACATTGTATAAAAAATACATTTTAAAAATTGAACATAATTAGGAATCTATGAATTTGATTGTTCATAGTCAATGAACATTAAATAATTGGAATTATGGCCTTATACGGCGCAAATAGCTTTTATATTAATCATTCGTTAAAGTATTAATTCAAAATGTAATACTAGTGCCATATATTAAATTAATTTTATTGGTTGTAACTATGCAATCTTTAATCTAAAAAATTATATGATATTGGCTATTTATCTAAATTAATTATGAAAATGTTTATTTTTTTAGATTTTATTCAAACTGTTCGAAAAGTAATAAACATTATATATTTGAATATATCAAAAATATATATCACTATAGACTCTCCGTAACATTAGAATATAACTAATGTTATAAAAAGGAGGGGGTGTATTATGAAAAGAAAAGAGATAATATTAATAATATGCATAATCCTGTGTATTTTGTTCTCATTTCAGGCGGTTTCCGCCAGTGATGACCTGAATACGCCGGACATGGTTTCAATTAGTAATAATGTCTCTGCATATTCACTTCCTAACCTAGATGATCAGCTGCAGGCTGGAAGTGATGCAGGAACATTTTCAGAGCTGCAGAATGATTTAAACGGGCATGACTCCGTCAATTTAACTAAAAATTATACCTTTAACAGTAGTTCCGATCCTGATGAATTGAAAAACGGTATACATATTACCCAAAGCATCATCATTGACGGTAAAGGCAAAGTTATCATTGACGCCAAGAATATGGCCAGGGTATTTGATATAGCTGACGGAGCTACCGTAACGTTAAAAGGAATTACATTTATCAATGGAAATGCATCTAATGGTAATGGAGGGTCTATTTATTCAGAAGGAATAATAACTATCACAGATTGTATTTTCATTAATAACACTGCTGTAGAACACGGTGGTGCTATATATATTAAACACACATCACGCAGTACGATTGAGAATTGTGAGTTCACTGGTAATATTGCAGGTCTTAACGGTGGTGCTATAGACTGGAGTGCAGGTTCATCTCACGGTGCTGTAATCAACTCCACATTTACAGACAACATTGCTAAGCGTTCGGGTGGAGCTATTCACTGGAGTGGACATGACGGAACGATAAGAGATTCAACTTTCATTAACAATAATGCTACCGGTGATGTGATTAGTGAAATCGGTGGCGTTACTGGTGGTGGAGACGGTGGTGCTGTGCTATGGGTAGGTAGTAACGGTACTGTCGATAACTGTACATTTGATGCTAACTTTGCACAATACCGCGGTGGAGCAATATTCCTTCATGGTAACTCTACGGAAAACTGTACAAATACTACAGTATCCAACAGCAACTTTGTAAATAATATTGCAGGTCTTAACGGTGGTGCAATAGATTGGCAAAAAGGTGCTCAGAAAGGTAGGTTAATCAACTCCAACTTTACCAATAACACGGCATGGCGTAGTGCTGGTGCAGTATACTGGTATGGTATTAACGGTACTATAAGTAATTGTAACTTTGATGATAACCATGCAATTGGTAATGTAACTGCACACCAACATGGTGCTGCTACATATGATACTACTGGTGGTAATGGTGGTGCAATAGTATGGACAGGTACCATAGGTTATGTAGGTCATTCCAACTTCACCAATAACACTGCAGCCAGTTTGGGTGGTGCAGTATACCTTCAAAGTAATGCTGACCGTAATTGTACCAATACTACATTTGACTGGTGTAACTTTGAGGATAATGTTGCCGGCATTAATGGTGGTGCAATAGATTGGCACGAAGGTGCTCATGACGGTAATGTATATAACTCTACATTCACCAATAATGTAGCAATGTCCAATGGTGGTGCTATCTTCTGGTCTGGTCACAATGGTGAAATCAGGGATTCCAACTTCACCAACAACACTGCTAAAGGTACAGTTATTGATGCACAGGGTAACATTGGTGATGGTGGTGCAATCATCTGGTCAGGTATCAATGGTACTGTAACTAACTGTAGATTCATTGATAATGTTGCTATATTCAATGACACTTATGATTATGGTGGTCGTGGTGGAGCAGTATATCTGCAGAACTGTACTCACGGTAACTGTGACAACACTACCTTTAATAACTGTTACTTTGAAAGCAATGTTGCAGGTTCCAATGGTGGTGCTATTGACTGGCATGCAGGTGCTCAACATGGTGTAGTTAATAATGGTACTTTCATCAACAATACTGCTAGACGTTCAGGTGGTGCAATCTTCTGGAACGGTCACAACGGTACTGTAAGATACTCCAAATTCTATAATAATTCAGCTTTAGGTATTGTTGAGACCATAAGTGTAAATGGTAGTTTAACTTATGGTGGTGATGGTGGTGCTATCATGTGGTCTGGTGCTATAGGTAATGTCGAGAAAAGTAACTTTGTAAACAACACTGCCGCAAAACGTGGTGGAGCTGTATTCCTCCAGGACAGTCTGGTGGAAAGCTGTGACAATACTACTTTCAAGGACTCTTACTTCGCAAGCAATGTTGCAGGCCTTAACGGTGGTGCTATTGACTGGCATGAAGGTGCTCATAACGGTAATATTTATAATTCTACATTTAGGGACAATATAGCTAAATCCAATGGTGGTGCTATCTTCTGGTCTGGTCACAATGGTGAAATCAGGGATTCCAAATTCATCAACAACACAGCTAAAGGTGAAGTTATGGATGAGCACGGCAATATCGGTGACGGTGGTGCAGTCATCTGGACTGGTATCAACGGTACTGTTAAAAACTCTAGTTTCATAGACAACAGGGCTATATTCAACGACTCTTATAATTATGGTGGTCGTGGTGGAGCTATCTTCCTGCAGAACTGTTCTCACGGAAATTGTGAAAACACTTCTTTCACTGACGTTTACTTTGAAAACAATGTTGCAGGTACCAACGGTGGAGCTATTGACTGGCACGAAGGTGCTCATGACGGTGTTATAAGCAATGCCACTTTCATCAACAACACCGCTAATCGTTCTGGTGGTGCTATCTTCTGGAATGGTCACAACGGTACCATCAAATACTCTAAATTCTATAATAACGCTGCTTTAGGTCTTGTTGAGGCTATTAGTGTAGGAGGTACTTTAACTTACGGTGGTGACGGTGGTGCTGTCATGTGGTCCGGAGCGCTCGGTAAGGTTGAAAGATCTAATTTCGTCAACAATACTGCTGCTGCACGTGGTGGAGCTATCTTCCTGCAGGGTAGTGTATCAGAAGACTGTTACAACACTACTCTCAAGCATTCCTACTTCGCAAATAACGTTGCTGGCCTTAACGGTGGTGCTATCGATTGGTATGAAGGTGCTCAAAACGGTGTTGTGGAAAACATAACCTTCTACAACAACACTGCAAAACGTTCAGGTGGTGCTATCTTCTGGAATGGTCACAACGGTACCATCAGGAACTCCAAATTCATAGACAACAGGGCAACCGGTGAAACATTGCAGTATAACATGACATTGACGATGGAAAATGTAATAGTTGTAAATGATAAAAAATTGCCTACGGATACTCCTTCAGTTTCTGACGTCGGTAAGCTATACGTATTGAATTATACTAACGCTTCAAATAGGGTATTTGAATCATACGTTGCTGATGACAGCACAGGCACTTTAGTATGGCTTAAACTGGATGAAACCACAACCATAAGCCAAACTATATCACCTAAAGATTGGGCAATCGATCAGTTCTTCGGCGGAGACGGAGGTACCATCCTCTGGAGCGGTGACGTAGGTACTGTGGAAAACTGTACATTCATAGGTTCCGATTCCGCACGCCGTGGTGGTGGAGCTTACATGACGGGAAGTGACAATGTAACGTTCGTCAATTGTTACTTCGAAAATTCCACTTCAGGTACCAACGGTGGAGGAGTAGACTGGCTTGCAGGTGCAAGATACGGTAAGATTATCAACACCACGTTCAACAATACCCGAGCAGCCCGTTCAGCCGGTGCGGTTTACTACGACGGATGGTATGGTCAAATGATTAACATTACCATTATCAACACCAAGGCATGGGGTGGATCCCTGTCCGAAAGCAAGGATGGCAGAGTCAAATACGCAGGATGGGATTCATCACACTGGGATACCAACACCACAGGCGGTGACGCCGGAGCAATCATGATTACCGGTAGTCACGAATATCTATATAATATCACTTTCACTAACTGTACTGCAGTCGGACGTGGAGGAGCAGTCTTCCTTCAGGACAATACCAATGTGACCTTTGATTTATGTATATTTGAAAACAACCGTGCGTTAGGTACAGCAAACAACACATATAATAATCCTAGAGACACAAGCAGTGGACATAATGTATGGAAAACCGGTCTTGGTGGAGCTATCGGTTTCGATTTAGGTGCTTCAAACGGTACAATCATGAACTCCGAATTCATAAACAACACTGCTGCACGTGACGGTGGTGCAATAAGCTTTGCATACGGTTCATCCAATGCAACAATCTACAATTCAAACTTTGTAAATAACACTGCTATACGCAGCGGTGGAGCATTCGCATGGAACGGAATCAACGGTAATATAAGCTACTGTAACTTCACGTCCAACTCCGCATTGGGTATGGCCATTGATAGTGATCACGTAAATCTGGTCAGCCTTTCACAGGTTATTCATTTGGATATGTTACCTGTAGCTACTGCAGAAACCACCAATAAATTATATGTCCTTGTTACTTTGGACGATGATGGAAATAAAGTCAAATACTCATTATATGTCACTGTTCCGGACGGAAATAACGGATATGAATGGCTATTCCACGTTGATACAAATGATACAGATCCTTCCCCAACTGACTGGGCGATTGACGAATACTTCGGCGGTGACGGAGGTTCCATCCTCTGGGGAGGAGACAACGGTTTAATCGATAACTGTATCTTCATCGACTCAAATTCCGCACGTCGTGGTGGTGGAGCATACATGCTCGGTTCAGACCATGTGACCGTTTCAAACTCATACTTCGAAAACTGTACTTCAGGTACCAACGGTGGAGGTCTTGACTGGCTTGCAGGTGCAAACTACGGTAGGGTAATCAATTCCACATTCAACAACACCAGAGCCGCCCGTTCAGCCGGTGCAATCTACTACGACGGTGATTATGGTGAAATGATAAACATCACAATCATCAATGCAACCGCATTCGGAGGTGCGCTTGACAACAGTTCCGACGGCAAAGTGAAATATGCCGGATGGGACTCATCACACTGGGATACAAATACCACTGGTGGTGACGCAGGTGCTATAATGTTTACCGGTGACAACGTTTACGTCTACAACGCAACATTCATTAACTGTACTGCAGCCGGCCGTGGTGGAGCAGTCTTCCTGCAGGACAACGACAACATAACATTCGAAGCCTGTACATTTGAAGAAAACTCCGCATTGGGTATTGCAAACAACACCTGGAAAAATTATAAGGAAGATAGAAATGATGCAAATCCTGATACTGCAGTTGATTACACATTAACCGGTCACGGTGGTGCAATCGCATTTGACGCAGGTGCCCGTGAAGGAATAATCATAAACTCCACATTCAACTCAAACCACGCTGCCCGTGACGGTGGTGCTGCATATTACGCTTCTGGAGCAGCTGATTGTAAAATCATTAACTCCACGTTTACCAACCACACAATCAACTATGACGGTGGAGCAATATTCATTAACGGTACCTATTGTGAAATACATAACTCCACATTTATCAATAACACAGCAAAAGACGACGGTGGAGCAATATTCTGGCAAGGAAACAACGGTATTATTTACAATATCACCTGTGATCATAACAATGGTACAGGTACAGGTATCAACGGAACTTCATCAACTAAAGGAGGAGTAATCTGTCTTACAGCTTCAAACGTAACCGTAACCAAATCCACTTTCACAAACAGTTATGGAGGATTGCAGGGAGGTACAATTTTCATCACCGGTAACGATGTAAACATTACGGATTCAGTATTTAAAAACTCAACTATTGGTATTGAAGACGGTGGAGCAATATATATCCTAGGTAACAATACCTTAATCAGAAACTGTACATTCGATAACTGTACCGCACCAAATAACGGTGGAGTAATCTACATATTGGGTAATAATGCTATTTTAGAACAGTCCGTCATCACTAACTCCGCAGCAATAGGCGTTCTTCCATATTACATGTCTATAGACGAGTTCTGTGTATATGACGTCAATAATACATTGAAGGTCATTGATTCAATGATTTCCTATTTGGATACTATAAAAGGTGGAAGCATATCTTCTGATAATATTACCAAACTAAACAATTCATTAAAGGCTCTTAAAACGGCCGTTGGAAATATATTGAATGATGAAGGATTAGTTAATGCAGCTAATATGACTGTTGCATTAGGATTATTGAATAATTTAAATCAGACTTTAACTGAAATTAATGGAACCCTGTCTGCCGCCGAATCTAAAAAGTTAGATGTATTGTTTAAAGACGTTAAAACGGTTGAAAACAAATTAAATGAAATTTCAAATGTTTCAAACAGTTTTTCTGCTCCAGGCAAAATCATTAATGAAATTGATTCAATGATTGGAAACCTTTCCGCACTTTCCTCAGCGGGTATTTCTGCCGCCAATATCACAACATTAAATAATATTTTACAATCACTTAAACAGGCCGCTGAAAACATGTTAAACGGCACTGAATTTAATTTCACTGAAATTACTCATGTTTCAGAATTATTAAGTGACTTGAAAGAAACCTTATTGGCAATAAATGAAACCGCAACTGAATCTCAAAGGGATGCTTTAAAGAGCTTGTTTGGAGATATTAAAGATATTGAAAAAGAATTGGATATAATTTATGATACTTTAGAAACAATTGAAGCTCCTTCTGTCGGAGGACTTGGTGGAGCAATTTACATTTCCGGTGACGGAGCTGTAATTAACACTTCAAAAATAAGCTATACCACTGCATATAAGGGCGGTGGAATTTATGTTGCTGGAGATGACGTTACTGTTAACAACACTGACTTTAGCAATATAAATGCTATTGAAGACGGTGGAGCAATCTACGTTTCCGGTCATGGGGGCAAACTGTACAATTCCAACTTCACAAATAACACAGTAACTGATGATGGTGGAGCAATCTACTGGGATGGAAACAACGGTATTATTTACAATATCACCTGTATTAATAACAACGGTACCGGTACTGGCATTCCTAGAGGTACTTCCTCAACAAAAGGAGGAACCATTATTATTACAGGAAATGACACTTTATTAACTAAATCCCACTTTGAAAACAGTTACGCTGGATATATCGGTGGTACAATCTTCATCACAGGTAATGATGTAAACGTAACGGATTCCACATTTAAAAACTCAACTGTAGGAGTGGGAGACGGTGGTACAATTTATATCCTAGGTAATTATACGAATATTGTAAATTGTGTCATTGAAGATTCCAGTTCTCCTCAAAATGGTGGAGCTATTTACGTTGAAGGACATAACGCAACAATATCAGCTGAATTTGTAAATACAAACGCTACCGTATCCGGTGGTTCAATTTATGTACGCGGTTTACACGCAACAATTGTAAACTCATCATTTGACAATACTCACGCATTCGGTTCCCGTGACAATGGTGGTGGAGCAATATTCATAAGCGGTGATTATGCTGATATCGAATCATCAAACTTCACAAATAATTACGCTAACAATAACCATGAAGCACGCGGTGGAGCTATTTATATTAGTGGTTTAAATACGACTATTACTGATTCTAACTTCGAGCATTCAAGATCCAACCTTTATGGTGGAGCTATTTATATTAATGGTACCAATACTACTGTTAAAACATCTAATTTCACAGACTGTGAGGTAGATAGTGATGTTTCTCAGGGTGGATCCATTTATGTAAACGGTGAACATGCGCTCATTGAAGGCTCTAACTTCGCTGATTCTTATGCTAAGTTGAATGGTGGTTCTATTTATATTAATGGTAATTATACAACTGTAAGGGATTCTGATTTCACTGATTCTAAAGTTGATGCTATAGGTTCTCAGGGCGGTTCTATTTACGTTTCTGGTGAGTATGCTGTTATTGAGGGTTCCAGCTTCGCTGGTTCTTATGCTGAGTTGGATGGTGGTTCTATTTATATTAATGGTAATTATACTACTGTAAGTAATTCTACTTTCAATGGTTCTAAAGTGGATGATGCTGAATCCGAAGGCGGTTCTATTTATGTATTTGGTGAGTATGCTGTTATTGAGGGTTCCAGCTTTGCTGGTTCTTCTGCTGAAATGCGTGGTGGTGCTATTTATATTAGAGGTAATGACACTACTGTAAGTAATTCTAGTTTCACTGGTTCTATGGTGGATGCCGATGGTTCTCAAGGTGGAGCTATTTACGTTAATGGTACACGTACTGTTATTGAGGGTTCCAGTTTTGTTGATTCTTATGCTAAGTTGAATGGTGGTGCTATTTATGTTGAAGGTAATTATACTACTATAACACATTCTGATTTCTTACGTTCTAAAGTTGATGACAGTGATGCTCGTGGTGGAGCAATATACTTGGAAGGTAATCATACTAATGTAACTTATTCTTCATTCAACAATTCTTTTTCTGCTAAGTTTGGTGGAGCAATATACTCAATTGGTTCATATTCTACTGTATATGGTTCTAACTTTACTAATAACATTGCAGATTATGATGGTGGAGGTATTTACTGGTATGGTGGAACTAATTCCATGAACAATACTGTTGACGGTTGTATATTCACAGGAAATATTGCATATGCTAAAGGTAAGGTAGTTAAAGATCCTCCAGCAGGCACAGATCCAAGAACCACTTTGGGTGGTGGTGGTATTTACTGGTCTGAATTGGGATCTTATGGTACTGTTAAAAATTCAAAATTCTATAATAACTCCGTTCAATCTGATAAAAAGGCTGATGGTGGAGCTATTTTATGGGATAATTGTTACAATGCCTTGATTGATAACTGTACTTTTGTAGGCAATTATATTAACACTACTTCTAATAAAGCAAATGATAATGATGGTGCTGAGATTTGGGTTCAAGGAGGAGCTATTTATGCAAGATCACATGGAAATTATACTATAAGAAATTGTTTATTTGAGAACTGTTCATCTTCTAAAGAAGCCGGAGCATTATATATACAAACAGGTACTAAATATAACCACAACAACTATGATTTAAGTTTCAAAGTTGAAAATGTAAAATTCGTAAATAACATTGCAGAGTGTATTGGTCCGCATTCCTATGGGGCAGGTGCCGTTCAAGTTAAACAATATAAATATGTTGAGTTTAGAAATGTTACCTTTATAAACAACACAGCTAAACTTAGTGGTGGAGCTCTGATGACTCTTCATACTGGACAAGACTTCAATATGTATGATTGTAAGTTTATAAACAACACAGCTAAAGTTAATGGTGGAGCAATTTCAGCCGAAAAAGCACTTAAAATGTATGATACTTCATTTTATAATAATACTGCAAACGAAAAAGGTGGAGGATTGTACACAACTCTCGCTATTACTAATAATAATTTAAACTTCACAGGTAACAAGGCATTCAAGGGTTCTGCAATTTATTCAACTGCAGATTTTACATTAAACAATGCAGTATTATTAAAGAATAGGGCTAATACTTCATCATTTGTAGTCGATGATGCGAATGGAATTATCACCATAGACTTCCAAGGTTGGGATAACTACTTAAACGGAATTTTCATGGATAATTCAAAGACTTTGAAGGTTAAAAACGTTAAATACTGGAATGAAAACGGTGAGGCTAACACTGGTTCAAGTGAACAAACATTACCCGGAAATCCAGCGGTTCCAACTAATGAATCCGGTCAGAATTTCACCATTGAAATAGGAAATGCTGATGGAATCCAGCTGAACAAGAAGAATTGCACTTTCCTGACTGATGCAAACGGTCACATATCTGTTAAAAAGGCAGACATTTTAGATGAGGGTGCTTCAATTGGAGCTGTTGAATATGTTGATGTTTATCTAACCAATCAGGATTATTACACTTATGTTGAAAAATTTACAAGAAAATATCCTAGCTTTAAAGCTTCAACAACCAATGCCACATTCCACTTAAACGGAACTGTAAGCATGGAATTGCCTCAAGAAGCAAAAAGCAATGTCTCTGTTTATATTTATGACCAATTCATGGGTAACATTACTTTAGAACAGGGTAAAGGTACAATCAATGTCTCTACATTGGTAAACGGTAAGTATCTGGAAGTCGGCAGTCACACTGTCGTTTTAAAATATGCCGGTGATGGACAGTACAGGCCGTTTGAAACCACAACCGTACTCAATGTGACAAAAGCCGAATCCAGAATAATTCTGAATGTAACTACCCATTATTACGATTTCGTTATTAACGTAACCGTCGAGCACAACGATACTGGAATCGTAACTGATCCTAATGATGTTACAGGTAATGTGACCCTGAATGTAAGAGGCCAAATCATTAATGTCGAACTTGTAAACGGTACCGGAATGGGCATAGCCTATAACATGCCTCCGGGCGCTATAAGAATAGAAGCCGCATATTCCGGTGACGATAATTACAAGCCTTCCTCAAACTTCACGTATGAAAATATCACGGAAAGAATCAGGACACTGGTTGAAATAAAGGTAAGTGCCGAGGACATTATGGTTGATGAAACAATTTATATAAATGTTACGATAATTTCCAACCAGACTGTGGAAGGTATCATTACTGTTATTCTGGATAATGTCGAATACAATTTAACTTTAAACAATTCAATGGCTTCATTCAATAAAACAGGTTTGACTGCAGGTAAAAAGTATGTAGTTGCAATGTTTGCAGGAAATGAAACCCTTGCGCCAAGTACAGGTTATGCTCCGTTCAATGTGCACAAATACGATGCGGATGTCCTGATTGATGCTAAAAACATTACTCACGGAAGCGAAGAGGATATTGTCATTGCGGTTCCTCAGGATGCTGTGGGAATTGTAAACGTAACTATTAACGGAACTGAATTCAAATATAAACATATTCTTGAAATCATTAACGGAACGGTTAAAATACCTCTCCAAAACCTGGATGTGGACGTATATAACATAACAGTTTTATTTGAGGATGCCAAGTATAAATTCACTTCCAACTCTACACTATTTAAAGTAAGCAAATTGAAGCCTCCAGTAATCATTCAAGCCGATAACGTAACCTATGGAAATGACACCATTATTCTGGTTGAAGTCCAGGGCGCTGTTGGAGGTAATGTAACTCTTAAAATTAACGATACGCTGAAAGTATATGAAAATGTAACTCTTGATAATGGCACAGCCTCATTTACGGTCAGATTGCCTGTTGGTGACTATGTGATTGATGTAGTCTACAGCGGAGACGAATCCGATGAAGGCAACACCGGCCAATCCAAGTTCGAGGTATATAAAGCCAATCCAAAAATAGACATACAAGTTGCTGATATTTTATTCGGTAAAACTGAAAAGCTAAATATTACTGTAAATGCTGCAGGAAATGTAACTATCAAGTTGGATGGTGTCATTATTGCAGAAAATGAGGCTTTAGATGCAAATAATAAAACTTCAAAATCCCTGACCGGCCTTAGAACAGGTACACATACAATAGAAGTTATTCACAGCGGAAACGATAACTTCAATTCTGCTTCCAATACGGCTGAGTTTGAAGTTCTAACAATGGATACTAAATTGTATATTGCTGCAGGAAATATCTTCGTATGGGACACTACAGATATTCATGTCAGAGTTTTAGATAATGGTGGTTATTTAATCAGAAGTGCTCCTGGAAACGTTACAATCAATATAAACGGTATTGATTATTCTTCAAAAATCGTAGATGGTATTGCCACATTCAACATTGACAATTTAACTGTTGGACATAAGGTTCTATGGGCATTCTATGGTGGAGATGGAGACTTGAATCCAAGTAAAGCCATGGGTGGATTTGAAGTAAAACAGAGAACTCCTGATGTGAGCGTAACAGCAATCAATGTTACTACATTGGAGAACGGCAAACTGACAATCAATGTCCCTGCCAATGCTAATGGTTATGTAATAGTATCCGGAAACTTCACAAACTATCAAATCCGTGTGGACAGCTTCAATAATGGTGTAGCTGAAATTCCGCTAGAAAAACTGGCCAACGGTACTTACAGTGTACATATCAAGTATTACGGTGAAGCCTATGACAATTACACAACGGCTGAAGATGACTGCATTTTCAAGGTATCCAAAGCTAACGTGACTCTTTCAATTGTCGCTGATGATATTGTTTACGGTGAGAACGCTTCAATCACTGTAACTGTTCCTGACGGCGTAGAAGGAAGCATTACTCTTAAACTTAATGACACTGCCAGCAGCGAAATAACCTTGACTATAGTCAATAACAAGGTAACCTGGATTGTTGAAAGCCTCGCTGCCGGAAATTACACGGTTAACGTAACTTATAATGGAAATAATTATTATAACATCAACAATACAGAATCCAAGAACTTTGAAGTCAAGAAGGTTAATTCTGTAATCAGCATTGATACTCCTGTAAGCGTTGATGCTGCCACAAATGCAACCATTATAGTAAGAATTAATGAAACCGCAACAGGAAACATTACTCTTACACTTAACGGCACTGAATACAACGCTACAATCGTAAACGGCGTTGCAACATTTGTCATTAACCAATTGCTCTCAGGCACTTATGACATCATTGCCAATTACACTGGTGATAATAATAACACTAATGCCACATTTACGCTTTCAAATGCATTAACGATAACTAAAGTGGTTTGCTATCAAATCAATGTGACAGCAAATGATACCTTGGTAGGTTTAAACAGCACAATTGTTGTCAAAGTCCCTGCTGATGCTGAAGGTAATGTATCTGTTTATGTTGATACTATTTTCGTTGGAAACGCTACAATCAGCCAAGGAATCGCTAAATTGAATGTGACTGCACCTTACGGAAACCACACGGTTAACGTAACATTTACAGACGGCAAATACGGACCTAGATATGCAATCTGCGACTTCTGGGTATTCAAACATGAAACGCCTCTCATTATTGATGTTGTCAGTCAAAATATTAAGGTCGGCGATAATGTAACCGTAACCGTAACTTTACCAACTGACATTAAAAACGAAGATATCACTCTTGAAATCAATGGCATAACATTAACTAACAAATCTGATTCAAACGTTGTTACTTTCGTTATTCCATCTGTAACTAACGGAGGTAAAACAATCACAGTAACTTATAATGGTAATGATAAGTATTTATTCAATTCAACTACTGATACTTTCACTGTAACTAAACGTGAATCATTTGTAAATGTGACTGCTACAGACAATAGTGTTGGCGGCAATGCTACAATTAGTGTTGAAATTCCGGCTAATGCTACTGGATATGTGGTTGTTAATGTGAACGGCACCAATTATACAATTAATACTACCGGAGGTCTCGGTTCAGTTAATATTTCTGGTCTTGGAAATGGTACTTATTATGTCTATGCTACTTATCTTGGTGATGATCAGTACAAACCAAGTGAAAATAACACTGAAACCTTTGAAATGAGTAAAGTACCGCCAGTTATCACAATTAATGTTGGTAATGTGCCTTATGGTAATCCTACTATAATTGAAATTATTATTCCTGATGCAACTGGTAATTTAACCATTAAGATTAATGATACAGATAAAGGCGAGTTCACTCTTGTTAACGGTAAAGTTGTATTTGATGCGGGTGTTTTAGCTGTTGAAAATTACACAGTCCACGTATACTACAAAGGTGATGCTAAATACGGTGCTGGTACTGCTGATAAGGACTTCAATGTGACTAAGGCAACTCCTGCAATCACTATTGTTGATTCTCTTACTGATGCTAACACTAATGCTACAATCTATGTTAGAATTAGTAGTGATGCTTCTGGTACTTTAAACATTACTGTTGGCGGTAAGAATTACACTGCTGATATTATCGGTGGTGTGGCTAGATTCACTGTTGATAAATTGCCTGTAAACTTATATGACATTATAGCAAATTATACTGGTGATGCTAACTACACTTCAAAGAATGCAACCCTTGTAAACGGATTGAATGTAACTAAGGATAATTCTTACCTTATGAATGTTACTGCTGTTGATGTGGGTGTCGGTGAAAACACAACCATTGTTGTCAATGTTCCTGTTGATGCTACAGGAACTGTAACGGTTTGGGTAAATGGCACCAAATTAACTAATGCAACTCACGGCGGCAAAGCCATATTCTACATTAACCAGACAAAAGAAGGAAGATATGTGGTTAATGCAACATTAGAGGATGTTAAATATGCTAACCAGACTGTTGAAACCACTTATTATGTATCAAGAGTTGACATTCCAATTGAAATTACTGTAGTCAATAAAGATAGTATTTATGTTGGCGACACTGTAAAAGTCATTGTAACCGTTCCTGAAGATGTAACTGAAAGCGTAACAATTGAAATTAATGGTATTGAATTAACCAATGTTACTGTTAGTGGTATTGCAACATTCTACGTTCCTGCAATAACTTATGGCAATAAGACTGTTGTTGCAGCTTATGTTGGTGATGATAAGTATGTATCCAACTCCACAACCGCTAACTTTACAGTTAACAAACGCAATTCATATGTAAATGTCACTGTTGAAAACATTACTGTCGGCGACATTGCTGATATTGAGGTTAAAGTTCCTGCCAACGCTACAGGATATGTGGTTGTTGTTGTCAACGGCGTTAACTACACAGCTAACCTGACCGGTGGAATCGGTCATGTACATATCAAAGATCTTGCTAACGGAACATACAATGTAAATGTAACCTATATCGGCGATGACCAATATCTTTCAAGCATAAACGGCACCAAACTGGGCGTAACCAAGTCCAATACCACATTAACTATTAATGTTGTCGACATAATTTATGGTGACATTGCCAGAATCAATGTGACTGTAGATCCTAATGACGCTACAGGATTCATTACACTCAGGCTTAATAATACTCAGTTCATCACGTTACCTATTGTCAATAATATGGTTGAATGGAACGTCTCCGGCTTGGCTGCAGGTACCTATATGGTTTGGGCCAACTATTCCGGTGACGGCAAATACAACATCAACAATACCAATAAGGTCAACAAGACATTTAAGGTCAATAAGGTCAATTCAGTGCTTAATATTATTAATCCTGTAAGCGTTGATGCAGCTACTAACGCTACAATCATAGTTACAATCAATGAAACCGCTACAGGAAACATTACTATTATCGTTAATGGCACTGAATACAATGCTACAATCGTAAACGGTGTTGCTACATTTGTCATTGATAAACTGGTCGCAGGCGCTTACGACATCACTGCAGATTATATCGGTGATGATAACAATACTGCAGCTGCAACCGTTCACAATACTTTAACTGTAACTAAAGTATCCTGCTATCAAATCAACGTTTCAGCAAATGACACTTATGTTGGCTTGAACACTACCGTAATCGTTAATGTTCCTGATGATGCCAGAGGCAACGTATCAATCTACATTGATGGAGTCTTTGAAGGTAATGCTACAATCAGTAACGGCGTTGCCAAATTGAATGTAACCAGACCTTATGGCAATTACACTGTCAATGCTACATTCAGTGATGCTAAATATGGTGACAGATATGCAACTGCCGATTTCTGGGTATTCAAATATGAATCACCTCTTACAATAGCTGTAGATTCCATATTGGTCGGTCAGACGGCTTACATTAACGTGACTGCTCCAAGCAATAATGTAACTATTGAAATCAACGGCAAATCATATAATGCGGAAAGATATGCATCAGGTACTGCATACTTCGAGGTATCTGATTTAGTGGTTGGCAATAAAACTGTTGTAGCTATTTATGGCGGAAGCAACAAATACCTCGCAAACGCAACGACTGAAAACTTCACTGTATCCAAATGCACGCTGGACGTAATCGTAACGGTTACTCCAACAATCAACGTTGGCGACAATGCAACAGTCAGCGTAGAATTATTAAGTAACGCTACAGGTTATGTCGTTGTAAATGTAGGTGGAAACAACTACACAATCAACCTCACTTTAGGTAAAGGATCAGTTGAAATTTCAGGTCTCAGGAACACAACATATAATGTAAATGTCACTTACCTTGGAGATGACAATTACCTTTCAAGAATTAACAATACTCAATCAATTAAAGTTAATAAAGTTGCTTCAAGTATTAATTTAACAGTATCTGAAGATGGAATAATTGCTTATGGTAACAACCTTAACATAACTATCGATGTACCTGTAGATGCAACGGGTAAAGTTAACGTATCTATATATAAAGGAGTCGAAATCATCAAGTCATACATCGTATTTGTAAACGAAGGAAAAGGATTCCTCCACATTGATAATCCTGATTTAGGCTTATATGAGGTTTACGGTGAATATCTCGGTGATGACAAGTATCTCGGCAATACCAACAGAACATCATATGAAGTATATGCAACCGGAGGAGTACTGGGAGTTTTAGTTGAAAATATCTATGTAAATCAATCCCAAAACATTACTGTCGTGATTCCTGGAAGATACAACGGCGAAATGACAATCATCGTATCAAATGCAAGCGGTGAAATATTCAAACAGAACGCTACAATCACTCCTAACGATACGTTAAGTTCAGCAAACGTGACCCTGCCTAAATTATTGCATGCAGGCGCATATGACGTATTCGCTTACTATATTGAAATAAACGGAAGCAAAGTTACAGTCCATGAAGGTACGGGTTCATTCAATGTTGACAAGCTCCCTTCACAAATCAAGATTGAAAGCATTAATGCCACAATATTTGTCGGCGAAAACGAAACCATTGTATTAAGCATTGACTTGGATTCAAGAGCAGCTGACGCAAACATCAGCGTATTCGTAAATGACGTTGAATACAAGACCGACACTTCCAATTTAACTTTAGAGATTGCAGGATTGAATGCTTCACACTATAAAGTCAATGTGGTATTCCACGGAAACGACTGGTATCTTGAATCAAATGCAACGGCTTCATTTGACGTTGTTAAAAACCCTGCTCCAATGGACATTAAAGTAACCAACTCAACCGTTGGAGAAATCGAGCAGATTAACGTAACATTGCCTGACAATGCGTCCGGTCAAGTGCTCCTTGACATTAACGGCCAGCATTACTACGCCAACGTAACAAGCGGACTTGCACAGTTCAACATAACAGGTCTTGAAGCTGGTGAATATGACTTCAACGTAACATATGTCGGAGACTACAAGTTCTTCGCCAACAATACACGCTCAAAATTAAAAGTATCCAAACTGCAGCCTGCATTTATCGTAAACGGAACCAACATTACAGTTGGAGACGAGGAATTAATCAAATTCGAAACTTCAGAAAACATTACCTCTGAGGTTATCGTTGAAATAAACGGCGTCAACTACACTTCATTTATCAAGGAAGGCGAAGGCAACCTGACGGTTAACGGCCTGCTTCCTGGAGACTATAACGTGACAGTTTACTTCGCCGGAAATGCAAGATACATGAACGCATCAGCCAAGAACAACTTCACTGTTAATAAAACCAGTGTTGGAATCGAGTTAAGCGTCATGAATATTACTTACCTTGACAACGAGACTGTTGTTGTTTATGTAAACGCAGTTGGAAACGTAACCTTAAGAATTGGAGCAAATGTAATTGATACCAAGGATTTAGTTGGCGGCAAGGCAACATTCACAGTTACTGATTTGGCTGCCGGTACCTACACTGCCAACGCAACATTCAACGGAAACGTCAATCTGACTTCAGTAAGCGCCGAAGCGGACTTCACAGTTGCTAAAGCAACTCCTCAGCTGAGCGTAATCGTTTCAAACATTATCTATTACAGCGTTGAAAACATTATTGTCAACGTTAATGTGGGTGGAAACGTAACTATTAAGGTTAACGGCACCGTTAAAGGAAGAGAACTTGAAATCAACAGCAATAAGGTTGAACTGCCTGTATATGACTTGGCAGCAGGCACCTATCCTGTTGAAGTTATTTACAACGGCAATGAAAACTACACTTCATTAAGCGTAAATGACGTATTTGTCGTTTATCAGGCTCCTATCAGCATAGATGTTGAACTTCTAAGTTCAATTGATGTCGGCGTAGTGCAAGTGGTCAATATTACCGTTAGCAATGTTAATGCAACCGGTGACGTTCTCATTAATGTTGATGGCGTAAATTACACAAAAACATTGAAAAACGGATTTGCTCAAATTAACTTGACTGAAGCCTACGGTAACCATACCGTAACGGTCTATTATCCTGGAGACAGAAACTTCACTTCCAATATAACTATCAAGACATTTGAAGTTGAAAGACTGGCCTCTGAATTAACGATTAACGTATCAGACATTTATGTAAGTCAAAAAGAAACAATTAAAGTCAATGTAACTACAGGCGCTACAGGTAAAGTGCTGATTAGTGTCGGCGGTAAAAACTACACAGTTACAATCGAAAGCGGATTTGCTACTTTAGAACTGGATAATCTGGCTAACGGCTCATATCCGGTATACGCAAGATATCTTGGAGATGAAAACTACAATGAATGTGAAGGCAACGCATTATTCAATGTAAACAAAGTACAGTCAAGCATTAACTTAACCGTAAGCCATTTAGGAATAGTTGCAAACGGAACTGACGTTAACATAACCATTAAAGCTCCTATTGATGCAACTGGAAAAGTTAACGTAACAATAAATGACGGATTACAAAACATATCATACATCGTCTATGTAAATGACGGTACTGGAATGCTGCATCTTGAAACTCCTGCAATCGGAATTTACAATGTGACTGCAGTATATCTCGGTGACGGAAAATACATAGGAAGCGAAAACAAGACGGAATTCGAAGTATATCCTACCGCATTGAATTTATATGTTGGTACCCAACCATTAATATTTGTTAATGATACAGAAAGTATTTCAGTTATGGTTTCAGGTAATCATAAAGGAGATCAAGTGGAAATCCTTGTTACTGATTCCCAAGGCAATATTTTAATTAATAGAAATGAGACATTCACTAGTTATTCTGGCAGTCCATTTAATGCAACTTCAGTTGTATTGAACTTAGGCCATTTCGATGCCGGAGAATATCTTGTAGAAGCTATTTACATTGAAATAAACGGTACTAAAAAGATAGAACACACAGGTTCTAATACCTTTGTTGTATCCAAACTGCCTACACAATTAACGATTAAGGAAATCGCTAACATTACTGTAGGTGAAAACATAACTATCGAACTCGAATTCGGTCCTGTGGAAGCTACAGGAAACATCAGCGTATTCGTAAACGGCGTTGAACACATTGTCAACAGTTCAAACCTTACAATCGTAATTCCGGGCTTGGACGCTGAAGAGTACCATGTACATGCAGTCTATTATGGAGACAAGAACTATCTCGTATCAAACGCTTCTGCAGAGTTCAAGGTATCCAAAAACCCAATTCCAATGGATATTGTTGTAACCAACTCATATGTCGGCGGAGTAGAACAAATTACAGTAATACTCCTTAATGATGCAACAGGAAGGATATTGCTTGACGTTGGAGACAGCCACTATTATGCAGATGTTGAAAACGGAAACGCTACATTCAACATTTACAGATTGGATGCAGGCAAGTACAGCTTCAACGTAACCTATGAAGGTGACGACAAATACTTCACAAACAAATCCAATTCAAGCTTCATCGTATCCAAGTATCAGCCTGAGTTTGTCGTTAACGGAACCAACATCACATTTGGAAGCGATGAATTAATCAAATTCGAAACTCAATATAACATAACCGGCCTGGTTAAAGTTGAAATCAACGGAGTTAACTACACTTCATTCATTGAAGAAGGAAAAGGCAATTTAACCCTATACGACTTGGCTGCCGGTGATTATAACATTACATTATACTTCAATGGCAATGAAAAATACCTCAATGCAACTGCTGAGAATAAATTCACGGTAAATAAATCAGGTGTTGCAATTGAATTAAGCGTCATGAACATTACCTACCTTGACAGCGAAACCGTTGTTGTTTACGTTGATGCAATAGGTAACGTGACCTTAAGACTTGGAACAACTGTCATTGATACCAAGAATTTAGAAAACGGCAAAGCAACATTTGTCATTGACGATTTAGTTGCAGGCAATTACACGGCTTATGCTACCTATAACGGAAATGATAACTTAACCAGCGTTAGCGGCGAAGCCAACTTCACTGTATTTAAGGCTGATCCGATAATTAAATTGGAAGTTCAAAACATTTCCTATGGTGATGTTGAACATATTATTATCCGTGTAAATGCTGAAGGAAACGTAACTGTTAAAGTAAACGGAACTGAACATACTATTGTCCTTAAAACGGATGACAGTGGTGTCGTAATACTTAGAGCAGGTCCAACTCAAACTTATGATGGAAAAGCTCATGTATACTTATACAACTTATTAGCCGGTGAATATCCTGTTGAAGTAACATTCAATGGAAATGACAATTACAACACTGCAACAGCCAACGACGTATTCTACGTTAACAAGGCCAATTCAACCATTAAAGTCGATGTTGAAGATATTACTGAAGGTGATGTGGCTGTAATTAATATAACATTACCTGAAAACGCAACCGGCAATGTCACTGTAACCATTAACAATATAGCACAGACTGTTGAATTAATTAAAGGAAATGCAAGTGTCAGATTCGATAACCTGGCTCCTGGAAATAAAACGGTCGTCGTTGAATATTCCGGAGATGGAAATTACGTATCTAACTACACATTATCCAACTTCACTGTCGAGAAAGCTAAAGTTGTACCTGACTTGAACGTTATTGATTTAGGTAACGGTACTGTTGCTGTTGTTGTCGGCGATAATGCTACTGGTAATGTGACTATTACTGTTGACGGTAAGAATTTCACAGCTGAAGTAATTAACGGTACTGCTTATGTGAATGTTGATGATGTGACTCCGGGGGTTCATGATGTTAATGTAACTTACTCTGGTGATGCTACTCACAATGCTACTGCTAAGGATTCAACTATTGATGTTCCTAAGTATGATACGCCGATAAAAGTTGAAATTGGTAATATTACTGAGGGCGGAAGCGGTATAGTCACTGTAACTGTTCCAAATAATGCTACTGGTAATGTTACTGTTTATGTTGGCGGTAAGAATGTTACTGTTGAAGTTCATGATGGTGTTGCTACTGTTGAGATTGGTAACTTGACTGCTGGTAATCAGACAATCGTTGTCAGGTATTCAGGTGACGATAATTACGTTCCTAATGAAGTTATTTCCAATATTACTGTCGAGAAAGCTAAAGTTGTACCTGACTTGAACGTTATTGATTTAGGTAACGGTACTGTTGCTGTTGTTGTTGGCGATAATGCAACTGGTAATGTGACTATTACTGTTGACGGTAAGAACTTTACTGCTGAAGTAATTAACGGTACTGCTTATGTGAATGTTGATGATGTGACTCCTGGTGTCCATGATATTGAAGTAATCTATTCTGGTGATGATACGCATAATTCAACTTCCACTACTTCTGTTATTGATGTTCCTAAGTACGATACTCCAATAAATGTTGAAATTGGTAATATTACTGAGGGTGGAAGCGGTATTGTTACTGTTACTGTTCCTGATGGTGCTACTGGTAATGTTACTGTTTATGTTGGTGGTAAGGAGATTACAACTGAAGTTAAAGACGGTGTTGCTACTGTTGAGATTGGTAACTTGACTGCTGGTAATCATACTGTTGTTGTCAGGTATTCAGGTGACGATAATTACGCTCCTAATGAAGTTATTTCAAACGTTACTGTGGAAAAAGCAATGATCGTTCCTGATTTAACTGTTGTTGATTTAGGAAATGGTACAGTTGCTGTTATTGTTGGTGATAATGCAACTGGTAATGTGACTATTACGATTGACGGTAAGAACTTCACTGCTGAAGTAGTAAATGGTACTGCTTA